>CBDUCW010000157.1:0-5705 GCA_965365745.1 uncultured Trueperaceae bacterium | reverse complement strand
ACGGCCGAACAGGTCGCCGCCGCCAAACGCTTGCTGCCCGACAACGCCGAACTCACCGACACCCGCCTCTACGAACAGGTGGCCGGGCCGTCGGTGCTGCGTGGCGAGGTGTGGATCCGGTGGGACCGCATCGGCCGCGGCATCCAGGAGTCGAACTACCGGCAGTACAGCGACGAAGGCGTGCTGCTGGGCCGACGGCTGCGGCCCGGCAGCGAGATCGACTTCGAGCCCCCGATCGAGGAGTTCCCCGCCCCCGGGTCGCTCCGTGTCGGTGCGCAGTGGGGCGGCGACACCGTCGCCACGCTGACGTTCCTCGAGGCGCCCGAAGAGCAGCGGCAGGCCGTCTTCGATCTGCAGTACTCCTACCGGGTCGTCGACGAGCGGAGCGTCACGGTGCAGGAGCGCCGGCTCGACGTCTTCGTCATCGAACTCACCAGCCGCAACTTCGGACCGGACGGCGAGATCGTCGAACAGTTGTCGCAGCAGGTGTGGTTCGCGCCCTTCGTCGGGATCGTGAAGACCGAGGCCGATCACTACCTCGTCGCCAGCAACATCTTCGACGCTCCGAGGGCTCCGTGAGGTTCACGCGAGCGCGCCGGCGCAGGCGCAGCTGCACTTGAATCTGCGCCACGATGTCGGCGCCGTCGGCGGTGCTAGACTTCGCCCAATGTTCATGCACACCCCAGCGGCCGGGGATCCGTCATGACGATGCTGCTGGATCGCATCGCGTCGCCACGCGACGTCGAAGGGCTGTCGCGCGGCGAACTCCGGCAGCTCAGCGACGAGCTCCGCGACGAGATCATCCGCGTCTGCAGCGTGGGCGGGGGCCACCTCGCGTCGAGCCTCGGCGCGGTGGAACTCACCGTGGCGCTCCACCACCTCTACGACACCGAGCGGGACCGGATCGTGTGGGACGTCGGCCACCAGACCTACGGCCACAAGATCCTCACCGGGCGCCGCGACCGGATGGAATCGATCCGGCAGCCCGGGGGGCTCGCCGGCTTCACGACGACGAGCGAGTCGGAGCACGACGCGCTCACGGTCGGGCACGCCTCGACCAGCCTCGCGGCTGCGCTCGGCATGGCGCTCGCGCGCGATCGGCAGGGCGACGACTACGGCGTCGTCGCCGTGATCGGCGACGGGGCGCTCACCGGGGGGATGGCGCTGGCGGCCCTCAACCAGATCGGCCACGTCAAGCCCCACATGACGATCGTGCTCAACGACAACGAGATGTCGATCAGCGAGAACGTCGGCGCGCTCAACCACTACATGCGGCACCTGCAGGTGCAGGACTGGTTCCAGCGCGCCGAGTCGCAGGGCCGCAAGGCGTTGTCGGGACCGCTCAGCGGCATCGCCGACCTCGGCAGTCGGGCGCTCAAGGCCGCGCGCCGCTTCTTCGACCCCGCGTCGGCGAATCCGTTCCACGCCATGGGCGTGCGCTACGTCGGACCCGTCGACGGCCACGACGTCGAGCAGCTCGTGTACTACCTCGAGCACATCCGCGAGCTCGACGGGCCCACCATGCTCCACATCGTGACGCAGAAGGGGAAGGGTTACGGCGTCGCCGAGGCCGACCCCATCACCTGGCACGGGGCCAGCGCCTACGATCTCAAGAACCCCGTGCACGCCGGCAAGTCCTACCAGTGGTCGAACGCCTTCGGCGACGCGGCGATCCAGCTCGCCGAGCAGGACGACCGCGTCTGGGTGATCACCCCCGCCATGCGCGAGGGCTCGGGGCTCGTCGAGTACAGCAAGCGCGTTCCCGAGCGCTACATCGACGTCGGCATCGCCGAGGACGTGGCCGTCACCGTGGCCGCGGGGATGGCGCTGCGCGGCGAGAAGCCGATCGTGGCGATCTACTCGACCTTCCTCCAACGGGGCTTCGACCAGGTGATCCACGACGTCGCCCTCGAGGACCTCGACGTGGTGTTCGCGATCGACCGCGCCGGACTGGTCGGCGGCGACGGGATGACCCACCAGGGCGTCTACGACATGGCCTACCTGCGCGCGATCCCGAACGTGTCGGTGGCGATGCCGCGGGACGCCGAGCAGATGCGCGGCATGCTGCGCGCGGCGCTCGAGATCGGCGGGCCCAAGGCGATCCGCTGGCCGCGCGGCGGGGTGGCGCCGGCCGCGCCGCAGCCCGTCGACGAATGGGGCGCGGTCGAGTGGGGCACCTGGGAGGAGCTGAAACCCGGCACCGAGGCGACGATCCTCGCCGTGGGCCCGACGCTCGCCTACGCCCTCGAGGCCGCCGGCTCCGATCCGCGCGTCGGCGTGGTGGACGCCCGCTTCATCAAGCCGCTGGACGAGACGATGCTGATGGCCCTGGCCGAGGCGGGGCACGCCCTGGTCACGGTCGAGGACCACAACCTGCCCGGCGGCCTCGGCAGCGCCGTCGCCGAGGCGTTGGCCGACGCGGGGCTCCGCGCGCCCCTGCGGCGGCTCGGCATTCCCGACGTACACGTGCCGCACGGAAGCCCGTCGGCCCAGCACGAGGCGATGGGCTACGGCGTCGCGGGGATCCGCGACGCGCTGTCGGAGCTCGGCGTGCACGACGCCGGTCTCGCGGGCATCGAGCGCAGCGATACGCGGGCCCGGGCGGCCACCGCCAGCGACTGACCGCGGGTCCGTCGCCGCGAGCCCCGATGTCTCGGGTCGCGGACGTTCGATGCGCGTTGACACGTTCCCGACGCCTGGGATATCCTGCGCTTCGCCCACGGGAGGAAACGCCCTCCCCGGCACAGGCCTGGACCCGTAGTGTAGCGGTTAGCATATCTGCCTGTCACGCAGAAGGTCGCGGGTTCGAATCCCGTCGGGTCCGCCACGCACGGACGAGAGCGGAGGGACGAAACGAC
Source organism: uncultured Trueperaceae bacterium (assembly GCA_965365745.1). GTDB lineage: Bacteria > Deinococcota > Deinococci > Deinococcales > Trueperaceae > CBDUCW01. The sequence continues at coordinate 2,847 of CBDUCW010000157.1, read as the reverse complement.
GCATCGCGCGCGTTCACGCCTCCGCTCCTTTCCGGCACAGGCCGAACGGCACTCCGCCGTCTTCGCGCCTTGCGGTCGTCGCGGCCAGGTAGCTCAGTTGGTAGAGCATACGACTGAAAATCGTAGTGTCGGCGGTTCGATCCCGCCCCTGGCCACCACCCGAACGCCGCGCCTCGCCGGCTGAGTTCCAGCCGCACCCATGGTGCTCGAGGACGCGTCGCGTTCGCCGCGCAGGCCGAACGACGCTCGTCCCGCGCGCCGATGCGGTCCGCCAATGTAGCTCAGCGGTAGAGCAGCCGATTCGTAATCGGCAGGTCGTCGGTTCGATTCCGACCATTGGCTCCACCCATGCTCGCCGATGCGAGCCGAATCGCCCCCCGTCCCACGGACGCGGGGGCGAATTCGTGCGAATCGGCCGCCCGGCGGGCTAGGATGGGGCGCAGCCAAAGGAGAGCCGGAGCATGGACGCCCACGAGCGGCACGAGCAGGGTGCGCGGAGCCGGGTCGCACGCCTCGAGCGGGTGACCGAGTGGATTCGTGTGCTGGCGGATCACGGCGATCCGTTCGCTCTGCTCCGCGAGCGCGCCGGCATGCTCCGTGATGCCGTCGGCGGCGATCGCGCCGTGTTGGCGCTCCGCAGCGACGCCGGCACCGACCTCACGATCGAACCGCTGTTCGGCGAAGGCGGGGACCGCACGGGGGACGGGGCGGGCGGCGCGTCCGACCTCGTGGGCGGGCGCGCGGGACCGCTGGGCGGCAACGGCATCCTCGAGCGGGCCGCCGAACGAGCGATCGCCACGGCGGCGCGCGTCGTGGCCACCGATGCGGCGTCGTGGGCGTCGCTCGGGGAGGCGACCGCCGGGACCGCGGCCGCGGCCGGCGCGGTGCTCGCCCTTCCGCTCGCCGCCGGGGAGCGCCCCCTGGGTGCGCTGGTGCTCGCCTCGGCGCAGGCCGACGCCTGGTCGGCCGACGACGTCCGGATGGCCGAAGCCTTGGCCCAGCACGTGGGCCTCGCCTTCGGGCGGAAGCAGCAGACGAGCCGCCTCGAGCAGGCCCAGCGCGAACTCGCTCGCCTCGCGTCGTTCCCGCAGCTCAACCCGATCCCGGTGATGGAGGTCGGCTTCGACGGATCGGTGCGCTACGCGAACCCGGCCTCGAAGCGGCTCTTCGCCGCGCAGCACACCCTCGACGTCGAGAATCCGCTGGTGGCCGACCTGCCCGGGCTCGTGGCCGAGATGCGCGTGGCAGACGGTTCGCGGGCGCGCGAGATCGAGGTTGCGGGCGCCTGGTACCAGCAGGTCTACCACGTGCTCGAAGACGGCGAACGGATCCGCTCGTACGTCATGGACATCTCCGAGCGCAAGCGCGCCGAAGAGGAGCTGCAGCAGAAGAACGCCTACCTGGGCGCCCTTCACGAGACGACGCTGGGGTTGATCAGCCGCCTCGAGCTCGAGGCGTTGCTGCGGGCCCTCGTCGGACGCGCCGGCGCCATGCTCGGCACCGACAACGGCTTCGTGTTCCTGCCCGAGGAGGGATCCGACCGCCTCGAGATGAAGGTCGGCACCGGCAGCTTCGTCGATCACGTCGGCTTCCGCCTCCGGCGCGGCGCCGGCGCCGCCGGCCAGGCCTGGAAGAAGGGCGACGTCGTGGTCGTGGCGGACTACGACACCTGGGCCGATCGCGCCCACGCCTTCCCGATGGGCGTGATCGGCTCGATGCTGGTGGCGCCCTTGACCTCCGGCGAGGACGTCGTCGGGGCGCTGGGGATGGCGACGGACGCCGCCTCGGGGCGTGCCTTCGGCCAGGCCGAGATCGAGTCGCTGAAGCGCTTCGCGGAGCTCGCCTCGCTCGCGCTCGACAACGCCCGTCTGTACGAGGACGCTCAGCTGGCGCGCCGCGCCGCGGTCGAGGCGAACGAAGCGAAGAGCGCGTTCCTGGCCACCATGAGCCACGAGATCCGCACGCCGATGAACGCCATCATCGGCATGACGGGGCTGCTCGCCGAGACCGAGCTCGATCGCGAACAGCGCGACTACGTCGAGACCGTGCGCGGCAGCAGCGAGGCGCTGCTGACGATCATCAACGACATCCTCGACTTCTCCAAGATCGAGGCCGATCGCCTCGAGCTCGAGATGGCGCCCTTCGACCTGCGCGCCTGCGTCGAGGGCGCGCTCGACCTGCTCGCGACGGCGGCGGCGCAGAAGGGGATCGACCTGGCCTACAGCCTCGAGGACGGCGCCCCCGAAGCGATCGTCGGCGACGTCACGCGCCTGCGCCAGATCCTGGTCAACCTGCTCAGCAATGCGGTCAAGTTCACGCACCACGGCGAGGTCTTGGTCACGGTGCGGTCGTCGCCGACCGAACGCGACGGGCGCGAGCTGGTGCACCTCGCGGTGCGCGACACCGGAATCGGGATCCCGGCCGAGCGCATGGACCGGCTGTTCCAGTCGTTCAGCCAGGTCGACGCGTCCACCACCCGGCGCTACGGCGGGACCGGCCTCGGCCTGGCGATCAGCAAACGGCTCGCCGAGCTGATGGGCGGCACGGTGTGGGTCGAGAGCGAGCTGGGGCGCGGCTCGACCTTCCACATCACGCTCGAGGCCGAGCGGGCGCCGGCGCCGCGGCGGCGCTACTTGCGCGAGTCGCCGGACGTGCTCGAGGGCAAACGCGTCCTGATCGTCGACGACAACGCCACCAACCGCCGCATCCTGGTCCTGCAAACTCGCAACTGGGGCATGCTGGCCCGGGATACAGATTCGCCGGAAGAAGCCCTTGAGTGGATAAGGAGCGGTGATCCCTTTGACCTGGCCATTCTCGACATGATGATGCCGGGGATGACGGGCGCCG
>CBDUCW010000156.1:0-5735 GCA_965365745.1 uncultured Trueperaceae bacterium | reverse complement strand
GAGACCATCTCATGCCAGATATTTCGATTGCCGCCGCCGACGGCGGATCATTCGGCGCGTACCTCGCGAGCCCGTCCTCGGTCCGCAGGGCTGCCACCGCCGGCGAGGGCCGATCGGCGTACGCCGCGAAGCCCAGCGCCTCGCCCGCGGCGAGCAGCGACCGGTTCAGCCGCTCCCGCCGGGCCCACAAGGCCTCGTTCCCTTCGGCGAGCACCCCGCGAAGCGCCACGTCGAGGCCGGCGACGAGGTTGACCGCGGGCGTGAAGGCCGTCTGGCCGTCGCGTTGGCGCGTGCGCTCGGCGCGGAGGTCGAGCGCGAAGGTCGGCGGGCCGTCTCCGGCGCCATCCCAGGCCCGCGCCGAGAGCCACGCGAAGCCGAGGCCCGGCGGGACGCGCAGCCCCTTCTGGGACCCGCTGAAGACGCCGTCGAGCCCCCAACGATCGGGGCGGAGCTCGGCGACCGACAGGCTCGTGACCGCATCGACGAGCACCAGGGCATCCGGCGCCACCTCGCGCACCGCGGCCGCGATCGCCTCGACGTCGTTGAGCGCACCGCTCGAGGTCTCGGAGTGCACGACCGTGACCGCTGCGACGTCGGGCGCAGCGCGCAGCGCGTCGGCGACGGCGGCCGGATCGAGCGCCTTCCCCCACGGCGCGCGGAGCGCACGCGTGTCGTAGCCGAAGCGCCGCGCCATGGCGATCCACCGCTCCCCGAACTTGCCGTTTGCGAGTCCGAGGACGCCCGCCCCTGCCGGCACGGCCGCGAGCAGGCCGGCCTCGAAGGCCGTGGTTCCGGATCCGGTGAGCACGAGCACGTCCTGACCGGGCACGTCGGCCACGTCGGCCAAACCGGCGCGCACGCGAGCGAAGATCTCGGCGAAGGCCTCGGTGCGGTGGTGGAGCGTCGGCCGGGCGATCGCTTCGAGCACGTCGCGCGGAACCTCCACGGGGCCGGGCGCGCGCAAGCGGGTCTTGAACGTCGGAGGCATGCGGATCCCTTTCCGGGGCGCGGAGGGCTCGGTCAGAAGCGGACGACGCGCAGGCTCTGGATGACGTCGGGCATGTTCTGGAGCACCTCGAGCACGCTGTCGGGCGGCGTCTCCTCCAGCGCGAGCGCGAACATCGCGAGCCCTTCGTTCTCGCCGTTGTCGAGGCGGCCGAGCTGCATCGCACGGATGTTCACGCCGGCTTCGCCGAGCACGGTGCCCACCCGACCGATGGCGCCCGGACGATCGAAGTTCGTGCAGATGAGCTGGACGCCCTCGGGCCGGATCTCGATCGGGAAGCCGTCGAGTTCGACGATGCGGGGCGAGGCCCCGAGCACCGTCCCCGCAGCCGAGGTATCGCCCTCGTCGGAGCGCGCCGTCACCTGCACGTGGCTGGTGTAGCCGCGGCTGCGCGAAGCGTGCGTCTTCGACACGCGGATGTCGCGGTCGCGGGCGATGGCCGCTGCGTTCACGTAGTTCGGCGGGTCGCCGAGGACGGGCTCGAGGAAGCCCTTGGTCACCGCGATCGCGATCGGGTCCGGATCGGCGGCGAAGCTCCCGGCGAACTCCACGTCGAGCTGGTACACGCGCCCCTGCGCCAGCTGCGCGACCATCGTGCCGAGCGCCTCGCCCAGCTTCAGGTGGTCGCCGAGGGCCTCCATGACGCCCGGCGCGAGCGCCGGTGCATTGACCACGCCGCGCGAGAAGTCGCCCTGCAGGGCGCTGACGGTGCGGTCGAGGATGTCGGCCCCGACCCGCACCTGCGCCTCGGACGTGTTGGCGCCCAGGTGCGCCGTGAGAACGACGTTGTCGCGCTGCAGCAGCGGGTGGTCGGGTGTCGGGGGTTCGAGCGTGAAGACGTCGATGCCCGCCCCGAACACGTGGCCGCGGTCGAGCGCGTCGGCGAGGGCCTCCTCGACGACGATGCCGCCGCGGGCGGCGTTCACGACGACGGCGCCCGCCGGGAGCCGGGCGAGCTCGTCGGCCCCGATCATCCCTTCGGTCTCGTCGGTGAGCGGCGTGTGCACGGTGAGGAAGTCGCTCTGATCGAGCATGCTGCCCAGGTCGTCGTAGAGCGTCACGCGCAGCTCCTCGGCGCGGCGCCGGTTGATGTAGGGGTCGTAGGCCATGACCTCCATGCCGAGGCCGAGCGCGCGCCGGGCGACGAGCGATCCGATCCGCCCGAGGCCCACGATCCCGAGGCGGCCGCCCTTGATCTCGCGCCCGAGGAACTTGCGGTCCCAGGTCCCGCCGCGGATGAGGCGATCGGAGCGCGCCACCCCGCGCGCCGCAGCGAGCATCAGGGCGACGGCGAGCTCGGCGGCCGAGACGTTGTTGGCCTCGGGGGCGTTGAGCACCACGATCCCGCGGCGCGAGGCGGCCTCGAGGTCGATGTTGTCCACCCCCACGCCGCCCCGGCCGATCGCACGGAGGCGGGGCGCGGCGTCGATCAAGGCCGCGTCGACCTGCGTGCGGCTACGCGTGATGATGGCGTCGAAGTCGGCGACCACGTCGAGGAGTTCGTCGCGGCCGATGCCGGCACGATTGACCACCTCGACCTCGTCGTAGGTGGCGTCGCCCAGGGTGACCGCGTCGGTGATGAGGATTCGCTGCATTGCGGCGGACGATATCACGCGCCCCGAACCCTGCTCCGACGGACGCCCGACACGTCGCCGACGAGCCCGCGGCCGCGGTTGGGTCGGGTTCAGGGCCCGGTCGTGGCTCCGTCGCTGCGCACCGGCCCGCCGACGCTCCACCCCGCCGGCACGTCGAAGGAATCGATGCCCAGCACGTCCATCCGCAGATCGCCCGAGACCTCGACGAGCATCGGCCGGCCCGCCAAGGCGGCCTCGATCGCCGCCCGGGCCGTGTCGGAGATCCGCGTCCAGGACGGGTAGAACAGCAGGTCGATACGCCCCTCGCGGCCGGCCGGCAGGGGTTGCGGCCGCAGATCCTCGGTCGCGATCACCTCGCCGCCGAAGGCCAGCGTCAGGTCGCGTCCGTACAGGAAGTAGCCGATGTCGCCCGGGTTCGCCGCCCGCATCACGACGCGCACCACCGGAGCCTCGGGCCGCAGGAGGTAGGCGGCCGACTCGCCGGCATCGAAGGCCAGTTCGGGCGCGACGACGCGCTGCAGCGCCGACGCCTCGCCCACGGCCAGGCTGCGGCTGCGGCTCGTGAAGGTGAAGCCGGGGCTCGAGAACGTGACCTCGCCCAGCAGCTCGATCGCCAGCGGCTCGCCGGCGAAGGCACGAACGACGGCGGTGAGGAGCCGGCTCTGCCGACCGAGATCCGCGATCGGATCGAGGCGAAGGCGGGCCGAACTTCCTGCCGCGAGCTCGAGATCGGGTTCCACCGACCCGGTCCCCACCTCCGCGCCTTCGACGTGCAGGCGGTAGTCGATGCGCGTGACCCGCACCGAGAAGGCGTTGGGGTTCGTCACGTCGACCGGCACGAGGAGCTCGAGCTGGCTGCCCGCCCCGGGCGGATCGAAGCGGGCGATGCGGGCGCCGGCGGCGCCGAGCTCGGTACGGGGCACCTCGAGGGTGCCGATCGGCTCGGTGGTTCGGATGTCGCTCTGGGGCACGCAGGCCGTCACCGCGAGCGCCACCGCGGCGATCGCCAACGCGGCGCGCACGAGGGGGAGGCGCACCGCCCGCGCACCGCTCCGCGCGGGCCCGTCGACCCTCGTCGACGGCCTCACCGGAGTCCCCGCGGGCGCTTGGTCGCGATGCGTCGGATGCGTGGCACGAGGATCAGTCTAGCACCGTGCCCCGCGCCGTCGGAGACGGCTTCGGCAGCACGCGAGCGGCGCGGCATCGGCCCCGTTCTCAGCCGCCGTCGCGGCCGGCCAGGCGTCGCAGCGCGCGCACGAACGATCCGAGGCGCCGCATCGGGTGCACGCCCCCGGACCGACCGCCCGTCGCCCCCCCGCCCGATTCCGTGCGGCTCGACGCCCCCAGGCGGCGCAGCCACGAGGGCCCGGAGGGAGGCCGCATGCGCTCGACCGCCACCACGACGGCGACCACCAGGCTCGCCCCCAGGTACACCAGCAGGGGGATCGCGTCGGTGGTCTCTCCGCTCCGGCGCAGGATCGCGGCGAGCACCCAGGAGACGGGCAGCGCGACGCCGACGTAGGCGAGCGGTACCAGGGCCAGCCGCACGCCGCGCCGCCAGCGCGCGGCCAGGATGGCGCCGAGCCCAGCCACGACGAGGGCGACGAGGGCGTAGCCGAGCGCCACGCCGGTGCCGCCCCGGGGCGCCGTTCGGACGGCGGTGTCCACGGCGTGCACCGCGTAGGGCGTTACGGCGACGGCGACCGCGATGCGCGCGCGCACCCGGTCGGGGAGCGAGCGCAGCGCCCGCCGGAGGGCCCATCCGCCGAGCAGGCCGACCGCGGCGTAGGCGAGGAGGAGGCGCAGGAACAAGCTCATATGATCTCCCGAAATCCGACCGCACGGCTGCGACGCCGGAGTTCGTCGCGGAGCCGGGCGGCCCAAGGCTGTTCGAGGCGCGGATCGGCATCGAAGATCCGATCGGCGAGCGAGCGCGCTTGCTCGATGATGGCGCCGTCGGTAGCGAGGTCGCCGAGCACGAGGTCGGGCATGCCCGACTGCCGCGTTCCGCGGAGCTCGCCCGGGCCGCGCAGCTCGAGATCCTTCTCGGCGATGACGAAGCCGTCGCTGTTCTGCTCGACCACCCGGAGACGAGCCTGCGTCTTCGCCGATCGGTCGCCGGCCACGAGGATGCAGGTGCTCTCGTAGGGGCCGCGGCCGACGCGGCCGCGGAGCTGGTGCAGTTGCGAGAGTCCGAAGCGCTCGGCGTTCTCGATGATCATCACGCTGGCGTTGGGGATGTCGACGCCGACCTCGATCACGGTGGTCGACACGAGCAGGTCGAAGGCGTGGGCGCGGAAGCGCTCCATCACCGCGTCCTTCTCGGCCCCGGCGAGGCGGCCGTGGAGCAGCTCGAGCCGGCAGGCGGCGGGGAGGATCGCCTCGAGGTCTTCGAGCATCTGCGTCGCCGACACGATCTCCTCCATCCCCTCGGCGTCGCTGTCCTCGATCAGGGGCGCCACGACGTAGACCTGGCGACCCTGCTGGATCTGCCCCCAGGCGAAGCGGTAGACGTCGCGGCGCTTGCGCACGTCGACCAAACGGGTGACCACCGGCTTGCGGCCGGGCGGCATCTCGTCGATCACCGACAGCTCGAGGTCGGCGTACTGGGTCAGTGCCAGCGAGCGTGGAATCGGCGTCGCCGACATGACCAGCACGTCGGGCTGCCCCTGGAGCAGCTTGCGCCGCTGCTCGACGCCGAACCGGTGCTCCTCGTCGACGATCGCCAGCCCCAGGTCGGCGAAGGCCACGCCTTCCTGGATCAGCGCGTGCGTGCCGACCGCGAGATCGGCCTCCCCCGAGTTGATGCGGGCACGGGCCTCGCGCCGCTCCGCCGCTCCCATCGCCCCGGTGAGCAGCTCGCAGCGCACGCCGAGCGGATAGAGGTAGCGCGTCAGGTTGAGGAAGTGCTGCCGGGCCAGGATCTCGGTCGGCGCCATCAGAGCGGCCTGCCGTCCGTTCTGGACCGCGGCGTAGACCGCGGTGGCCGCGACCGCCGTCTTCCCGGATCCCACGTCCCCCTGCAGAAGGCGCGCCATCTGCTTGGGCGAGCGCATGTCGGCGAAGATCTCGTCGAGGACCCTGCGCTGCGCCCCGGTGAAAGCGAAGGGGAGCGAGGCCTCGACCGTGTCGAC
>CBDUCW010000155.1:0-5740 GCA_965365745.1 uncultured Trueperaceae bacterium | reverse complement strand
TCTCCCCGGGCGATCCCTCGATCGAGGCGGCGAGCGCGATGTTCCGCGGCTCCTGCTACGTCATCAGCGACGTCACCGAGATCGGCGCCCCCGTCGTCGAGGTCGCCCCCTCGTTCGATACGCTCACGGGCTACGCGCCGAGCGAGGCGCTGGGCCGGAACCTCGGCTTTCTGCAGCACGCCGACACCGACCAGGAGGGCCTTCGCACGCTCCGCGAGGCGCAGCGTGACGGCGAGCCCTGCACGATCGTCGTGCGGGCCTACCGGCGCGACGGCGCGCTCTTCTGGTGCGAACAGCAGCACTTCCCGGTGCCCGCGCCGGGGGGCCGCGTCCGCCACTACGTCACGCTGCTGCGCGACGTGAGCGACCGCGTCCACCGCGAGATCGCCGAGCGTGCCGGCCAGCGTCTGGCCGCCCGCAGCGGCGGCGCCCACGTGGCCTACGACTACACCGTGGTGGTGGAAGGCGCGGCTTCGGTCCGCCTGGTGTGGATCTCCGACGCCGTGGAGCCGGTCACCGGCATCGCGCCGGCGGCCGTCCGCGAAGCCGGCCTCGAGGCGCTGGTGCACCCCGACGACTGGGCCCGCGTCGAGCGCCGGGCGCGGCGGCTCGCCGAAGAGGCCCGCGACCACGGCAGCGTGCGCCGCCTCGACGACGCACCCGCTCCCGACCGCGCCCGCTACCGCGTGCGCTCGAGCGGGGGCGACGCCCCCGTCTGGGTCGACGACGTCACCAGCGTGGCGTGGATGGCGGCGGGGGGCTTTCACGTCGCCCTGCACGGGCGCGTCCAGCGGGCGGACGATCCCCCGACGGAGCGCGACGACCCCACGGGGCGCACCGACGCGCTGACCGGCCTGCCCGACCGTGGGCTGCTGCTCGACCGCCTGCAGCAGGCGATGTACCGGTCGCGGCGCTCCGGCGAGCACCTCGCGCTGGCCCTGTTCGACCTGCAGACCTTCGGATTCGTCAACGCGACCTTCGGCCGCACGGCCGGCGACCGCGTGCTGCAGCGCGTCGGCGAGCGCTTCGCCGCACGCCTGCGGCGCAGCGACACCCTCGGGCGCGTCGAAGGCGACACCTTCGGTGTCGTGCTTCCGGCGCTCTCGCACCCCGACGACGCCCTGCCCGCTCTCGAAAAGCTGCTCGGTGCCCTCTCGGCGCCGCTCGACGTCGCCGACCCGGGCGCGACCCCGCTGCAGGTTGCGTCGCAGACGGGCTTCGCGGTCGGGGCCGACGCCTCGCGCATCCTGAGCGAAGGCGGCGCCACACTCACCCTGTCGGCCGTCGTCGGGGTGGCCACGTACCCCGACGGGGACGTGCAGGTCGCCGGCGAACTCTACGACCGTGCCACGGCCGCGCTGGCGGCAGCGAAGCGTCGCGGCGAACACGTCCGCTTCTACCAGGCCGATCTCGACGCCCGCATGCGCGATCGCATCCAGCTGCGCGGCGAGCTCGAGCGAGCCGTCCGAAGCGACGAACTCGTGCTCCACTTCCAGCCCCGGCTCAGCCTCAAGACCGGGCACGTGACGAGCTTCGAGGGGCTCGTGCGCTGGGCGCACCCCAGCCGCGGCCTGCTCAAGCCGGCGGCCTTCCTCGCGGACGCCGAGGCGAGCCCGATCGGGTCCGACCTGTTCGCCTGGGTGCTCGAGCGCGGCGTCGCCCAAGCCCGCGCCTGGCAGCAGCGGGGTGAGCCGCGGCGTCAACGTCGGGCCGCGCGCCCTGGCGCAGGACGACTTCGCCGATCGGGTCACCGACGCCCTGGCGCGGCACGACCTGCACCCCTCGCTGCTCGAGATCGAGCTGGTCGAGGGCACCGAGATCGATCAGCTGCTCGAGGCCCGCGCGTCGCTGGCGAAGCTGCGCTCGAGCGGCGTCCGCATCGCCCTCGACGACATGAAGACCGCGCTCGGCTCGCTCGCCAAGCTCGAGACGCTGCCGCTCGACAGCCTCACCATCGACCGGGCCATCATGCAGCGCGTGCGCGACGGCGCCGACGGCGACGCCGCCGACCTGATCGCGGCCATGATCGGGCTCGGCCGCAGCTTGCGCCTGAACGTGATCGCCGAAGGCGTCGAGACGATCGAGCAGGAGCGTCTGCTGCGCGGGCTGGCCTGCGACGAAGTCCAGGGCTTCCTGCACGGAAAGGCGCTGCCGGCGCACTTGATCTCGCCGACGGGCGAGCCCCTTCCGCCAGGCAACTGAGCAGACCCGCGACCGCCGGGTAAGCTCGGGGGCGCCCCGTGGACCGGGTCCGCTCGAGCCGAGCTCGGTCGGCCGCCGTCGGGCGGCGCCCGCGTACGCGCGCCCGAAGAACCCGTTCCGCCAGCGGCCTGCATGCATCCCCAACGAGCGACCTCGCCCACCCGCGGGTCCGCCCCGCGAAGGAGTGTTCCGACGTGCCCACGACCTCGACGTCCGCGCCGACCCCGATCGACAACCCGATCCTCTCGACCGCCTTTCCGATCCCGTTCCACGAGATCGAGCCGGCCCACGTCGAGCCGGCGCTCGAAGCGGCGCTGCGGCGCGCCGAAGCCGACCTCGCCGCCATCGTCGAGCCCGACCGCCCGGCGACGTACGAGGCCACGGTCGGCGCGCTCGATGACCTCGGAGAACGGCTGGGACGCGTGGTGGGCACCGTTCAGCATCTGAACAACGTTGCACAGGGCCCGGAGCTGCGGGAAGCCTGGCGCACCTGGCTCCCGCGGGTGAGCGCCTTCTACGCGAAGCTCGAAGGCGATCCCCGCCTGTGGACGACCCTGGAGCGGTTCGCCGCGACCGACGAGGCGAAGGCGCTCGATCCGCTGCGGAGCCGCAACCTCGAGAAGACGATGCGCGCCCTTCGCCGCGCCGGAGCGCACCTCGACGAGGCGACGCGCGAGGACGTGCAGCGCATCCGCGTCGAGCTGAGCGAGCTGAGCAACGACTTCGCGAACAACCTGCTCGACGGCACCCACGAGTGGGATCTGCGCTTCGATGACGCCGATCGCCTGGCCGGGCTGCCCGAGTCGGCGCTCCGCTTGGCCGAGCAGGCCGCCGCGGAGGTCGGACACGACGGTTACCGTCTCACCCTGCAGGCGCCCAGCTTCGTGGCGGTCCTCACCTACGCCGAGGACCGCGACCTGCGAGAGACCGTGTACCGCGCCTTCCGCAACCGAGGCAGCGGCGAGGGGCGCGACAACCGACCCCTGATCCGCCGCATCCTCCGTCTGCGCAGGCGGCTCGCTTCCGCGCTCGGCTACGAGGACTTCGCCGAGCTGAAGCTCGAGGAGCGCATGGTCGAGGACGCCGCCGCGGCCCATGCCTTCGAGCGCGGCATGGCCGAGGCGGGCCGTGCGCCGTTCGAGGCCGAGGTCGACGAACTCCGCGCCAAGGCGAACGATCTGGGGCTCGACGGACTCCGGCCGTGGGACGTGCGCTTCGTCGGGGAGAAGCTGCGGCGCGAGCGCTTCGACTTCGACGAGGAAGAGCTGCGGCCGTACTTCTCGGTCGGCAACGTCATTCGCGGGCTGTTCTCGATCGCCGAGCGCCTCTTCGGCGTCACCATCGAGGAGGACCCCGGCGAGGTGGCGGTGTGGCACGACTCCGTGCGCGTCTACCGCGTCACCGGGAGCGACGGCGTGCACGTCGGCAGCTTCTACACCGATTGGTTCCCCCGCCCCGAGAAGCGCGACGGGGCGTGGATGGTGTCGCTGCTCACCGGCGGACCGCGCGACGACGGCTTCGAGCCGCACCTCGCCTACATCGGCGGCAACCTGACGCCGCCCGACGGCGACCGGGACGCCCAGCTCACCCACGACGAGGTGCGCACCCTGTTCCACGAGTTCGGGCACCTGCTGCACCACATCCTCTCGCGCGTGGAGCTGCCGGCCCGCGCCGGCACCAACGTCGCCTGGGACTTCGTCGAGCTGCCCAGCCAGATCATGGAGAACTGGATCTGGGAGCGCGAAGCGCTGGACCTGTTCGCGCGGCACGTCGACAGCGGGGCGCCGCTGCCGGCCGATCTGTTCGAACGCCTCGCGCGCAGTCGCACCTTCGCCGGTGCGCGCACGCTCATGTGGGGCGTCGGCCTCGGCACGCTCGACCTCGGCCTCCACACCGCCTTCGATCCCGACGGCGACGAGGATCCGCTCGCCTACAGCCGGCGCACGATGGCGCCCTTCCTGGCGAGCGACGGGCCGGACGACGTCGACTTCCTGGCGACTTTCGCGCACGTCTTCGCGGGCGGCTACGCCGCCGGCTACTACAGCTACCTGTGGAGCGAAGTGCTGGACGCGGACGCCTTCGGTCGGTTCCGGGAGGCGGGCATCTTCGACCCCGACGTGGGCCGCGCCTTCGTGGACACGATCCTGTCGCGCGGCGACAGCGCCGACCCCGCCGAGCTGTTCCGCTCGTTCCGCGGCCGCGATCCCGATCCCTCGGCGCTGATCCGACGCAACCTCGGCACCGAGGCGGTCGTCTCGGGTCGCTAGGGCAGGGGCGGCAGCCAGCCGTCCAGTTCGAGCTGCACCAGCCGGTCGACGGCCGCGTCGTAGCTTTCCAGGCCGCGTTCCTGGCCGGTCCGGCGCAGCCACCGGTCGTACACGGTCGCGGCCAGCCGGGCCGGTCCGCGTCGCTCGTAGCGGATCCGCGCCCGTCGCACGGCCTCGAGATCGGCGGCGGCGGGAGCCGGGAGCGCTCCGAGGATGCGCTGGCGCGTCGCCGCCGAACCGGTGGCGGCGATCCGCTGCAGTGCGGACAGGGCGGCCGAATACCGCGCGGCCGGATGGCCGCTTCGGAGGCCCGCGAGCCAGCCGAGGGCTTCGGCGTCGTCCTCCCGCCCCGTGCCCGCCGCATGGGCGAGCTCGTGCGCGCCGACCGCCAGCTGCGCCCACGGCGGCAGGGCGGCGTCGACGTGGGCCTCGAGGGTCATCGGCGCCACCACGCCGGCGAAGCCGAACCGCAACAGACCGCCGGCGGGGATCGACTTGAGGGTGCGCGGGATCCGCGGGCCCACCCCGTCGATCTCGGAGGCGAGCTGCTCGAGGGAGCGGGCGAGCGCCCGCGCCGCGGGCTCCACGTCGGTCGGGCGGACGGGCGAGCCGGCGCCGACACCGCCGAGCGGGGGGTCGGACGCCGTACCCGCTGCGCGAAGGGCCGCGGCATCGTCCAGCGCGCGCGCCAGCGTCGCCAGCAGTCGGTCCGACAGCCGCTCGACGTCCGCATCCGCGAGCCGACCGGGCGATGCGACGTCGGATCCAGCGTGGGGACGGGGCCCGAGGCCGGCCCGCTCCTGCAGCGAGGGGCGTCGAAGCGACGGGAACCACAAGACGGCGCTCATGACGGCGAGCACCCCTGCTACGAGGACGACGGTCGCCACCAGGGAAGCGACGGGTTTCCACGAGCGGCGCAGGTGCGAGCGGAGCCCGGCAGCGACGGCCGCGATACCCCCGGCGGCGAGCAGGACGACCCCGCCGCCCCACGCCCAGCTGGCGCCGAGGCCGTCGCGCACGGCGCCGGCGGCCGGGCGCTCCGTGGCCGGCACGACGAGGGCGCTCGCCCACGGCTGAACGTGGCTGGCCCACACCCGCTCGGTCCAGCTCGAGGGGGCCAGCAACGCCGCCAGCGAGGCGAGCAGCAGGGCCACCCCGACGGCCAGGCGCACGGTGGCCGCGGACGGCGCGCGTCGACGCGGCCTAGTCACGACGGATGCGGTGACGGCGTGCGGCGGTCCACGGACCCCAGCGCGACGCGGTGACGAGGC
>CBDUCW010000154.1:0-5753 GCA_965365745.1 uncultured Trueperaceae bacterium | reverse complement strand
CGCTCTCGGCCGATCCGCCCATCATGCTGATGGACGAGCCCTTCGGCGCGATCGATCCGATCACGCGCGAGGTGCTGCAGGAGGAGTTCCTGCAGATCCAGAAGGAGATCAGCAAGACGATCATCTTCGTCACGCACGACATCGACGAAGCGATCAAGATGGGCGACCGCATCGCCATCCTGCGCGACGGTCAGCTGGTGCAGTACGACACCCCCGACAACCTGCTCGCGCACCCCAAGAACCGCTTCGTGCGCGACTTCGTCGGCGCCGACCGTCACCTCAAGCGCCTCGGCCTGGTTCGCGTCAGCGAACTGATGACCGAGGACGTGCCGCAGGTGCGGATGCGCTCCACGGTCGAAGAGGCGCTCGACGCCGTGCGCGAGCTCGACGTGCGCTCGGCCTTCGTGGTCGACGACGACGGCATCCTCAAGGGCTGGGTCGACCGCGAAGAGCTCGAGCTGAAGCCCGACTCGCTGCTCGACGTGATGACCGAAGGCGATTTCAACGAGATCGGCGTGCGCAAGGGGCAGACCGCCCACCAGGCCCTCTCGGCGATGGTCGCCCGCGGCTTCCGCGTCACGCCGGTCATCGACGGCAAAGGCCGCCTCGTCGGCAGCATCAGCCTCGAGACGCTGCAGGACCTCGCCGATCAAGGCTGGGCCGATGAGGCGCCGGCGGGCAGCGCCGCAGGGACCCCGGCATGAGCGCCGCGACCGCGACGTCCGGAGGAGCGGAGCGCACGCTGCGCGACGCCGTCACCCCGGCGGTCATCGGCTGGCTCGCGTTCGCCTTCCTGCTGTTCGCGCTCACCTTCGTGTCGTTCGACGTTCGCGACCCCGAGCTCGTCAGCGCCGGCGTCGAGACGACCTCGGTCGTGCCCGACCTGTGGCTGCCGACCTTCGGCCTGAGCGGCGACACGCTGATCTCGGTCGACGCCAACAACGACCTCCGCGTGCTCACCTTCGGCTTGCTCGACGCGGCCGAGGGGGGACGCGACGCCATCATCGGCGCGCCCGCGTCGATGTCGCTCGCCTGGTTCGCACTGTTGTGGGCGCTGGTCGAGGCCGTCATGGCGTTCTTCTACGCGGGGCGCGAGGAGAAGCTCGTACGACCGCTCGTACGGGCCGCGGGGATCTTCCTGGCCATCTGGTCGTTCTACGGCCACGAACCCTTCTGGGACGTGTTCCTCGGCTGGGCCTTCCCGACGAGCCCCGACCTCCTCTACAACTCGAACACCCTGATCGAACTCGCGGCGCAGCACGTGCGCCTCGTCGTCGTGTCGTCGCTGATCACCATTCCGGTGGGCCTCGGCCTCGGCATCCTGGTGACGCGCGAGCAGTTCCGTGAGTTCCTGCCGCTGGTGAACGACATCGTCAACTCGGGGCAGACCGTCCCGACGCTGGCGATCCTGGCGATCCTGGCGCTGGCCTTCGGCCTCGGCTTCTGGCCGGCGATCGTGGCGCTGGTCCTGTACGGACTCTTGCCGGTGGTGCGCAACACCACGGTCGGGCTCGAGCGGGTCGACCCCGCCATGATCGACGCGGCCAAGGGGATGGGCATGACCCCCGCCCAGATCCTGCTGCAGATCGAGCTGCCCAGCGCGGCGAGCATCATCATGGCCGGCATCCGCACCTCGGTCGTCATCAACGTCGGCACGGCCACGCTGGCCGCCTACACCGGCGCCGGCGGCCTGGGCAATCCGATCGCCTCGGGGCTGAATCAGTCGATTCGGCCGTGGGTCGTGCTGGGCGCGGCCTCGGCGGCGCTCCTCGCCATCCTGCTCGACTACGTGCTCGATCGCGTCGAGTTCGTGCTCACACCGAAGGGTCTGCAGATCGAGACCTGAGCCGGGCCCGACCGGACGCTGAACCCAACGTGTCTCCCATCGCCTCCGCCCCCACGGGCGGAGGCGATTCGGTGGTGGGCCCGTGGGGCGCGACGGCGGCGCATGGTGCGTCGCGGCGAGCGCCGACGCGCGGTCCGACGCGGTCGCCCGGTGCACGTCGCACGCGGAACGCGCCCGCCCCCGACGGAGTGGCACATTCGTGCGACCCGCGGGCGAGCGAACCGCATGCTCGATCGCATCCGGGGCTTCGATGCAGCCCCGAACCGAGTTTGCCGCGCGCTCGCAGCGACCGCCGGGCGGAGCCCACGCGACGCCCGATGCCCCAGCCACGACCCGCACCCCCCAAGGGAGCGATGCCCATGAACGAGCGTCCGATCGAGTTCTACAGCGACGGTCTGCGTCTCGAGGGGACGCTGTACCTGCCCGACGACCTGCGCCCCGGCGAACGCCGCAGCACCGTGGTGGCCTGCTCGGGCTACCTCGGCCTGAACGCGATCTACCCGCGGCTGTTCGCCCAGCCGCTGACCGAGGCCGGCTACGTGGTGGTGGGCTTCGACTACCGCGGCAATGCGGGCAGCGATGGCACGCCCGGCCGGATCGTCATCCAGGAGCAGGTGCGGGACATCCGCAGCGCCGTCACCTTCGCCCGCGAGCAGCCCGAGGTCGTGCGCGACCGCATCGCGCTCGTCGGCTGGGGCATGGGCGCCGGCGCGGTGATCCAGCTCGCAGCCTTCGATCGGCGCGTGGGCGCGGTCGCCGCCGTGAACGGGTTCTACGACGGGCGCTCGTTCCTGCTCGCGCGCCACGGCGAGGACCGGCTCGCGGAGCTCCTCGAGAAGCTCGAGGCCGACCGCGTGGCCCGCACGCTCACCGGCAAAGGGCACTTCAACGACCCCTACGAGGTCTACCCGCTCGATCCCGACACACGGGCCGAGGTCGAGGCGAACCTCGATCCGGTGCCGGGGTTCGGGCCTCCGACCGCCTTCGAGCTGCTGGAGTCGATCCTCTCGCTCGACGCCGAGGCGATCGTCCACAAGGTCGCGCCGCGCCCGCTGCTCATCGCGCACGGCGAGCACAACCGGCTGCACCCCTTCGAGGATGCGCTGTCGGTGTACGGCCGCGCCGAGCGCCCCAAGCGCTTCCACCGGATCGCCGGCAAGCACAACGACTTCATGAAGCGCGACCATCCCGAGTTCGAACGGCTGGTCGGCACCGTGACCGCGTGGCTCGAGGCCACCCTCGTGGCGCGGCGCACGACGACCGCCCAGGCCACGGGGTGAGGCGCCCCGCGAGGCCCCGGTGACGCCTGCCGATCTGCTGCGCGGCGCGATCGACCTGCACGTGCACGCCGCCCCGAGCCTGTGGCCCCGCGCCGCCGGGGCGGTGGCGCTGGGGCGCGCCGCGGACGGCGCGGCGATGCGCGGCCTGGTGGCCAAGGCGCACGAGGGCGATACCGCCGCGCTCGCCGCGACGGCGTCGGAGGCCCTGCGCGCGGAGGGGCGTGCTGCCCGGGTCTGGGGCGGGATCGTGCTGAACCGCTTCGTCGGCGGGCTGAATCCGCAGGCGGTCGAGGCCTCGCTCGCGCTCGGGGGGCGGGCGGTGTGGATGCCGACCGTGCACGCGGCGAACCATCTGCGGCACTACGGCGCCGCCGGCTACGACGAACAGGCGAGCCGAGCCTCGCTCCGCCCCGCCGAGCCGGTTCCGGTGCTCCGCGACGACGGATCGCTGCGCCCCGAGGCGGGTGCGGTGCTCGAGGTCGTGGCCGAGGGCGACGCCTACCTCAGCAACGGCCATCTCGACGCCCGCGAGACGCGGGTCCTGTTCCGCGAAGCGCGCCGCCTCGGCATCGAGCGGCTGGTGCTGGCGCACCCGACGCTGGCCGTCTCGGGCTTCGACCTCGCGTTCCAGCGCGAGGCCGCCGAGCTCGGGGCGGTCGTCGAACACTGCTGGCTGCCGTGCACGCCGGGCTGGGGCGGCGTCGATCCGGGCGAGGTGGCGGCCTCGGTGCGTGCGCTGGGCGCCGAGCGGGTCTGCTTGTCGACCGATCTGGGGCAGGCCGACGGCCCCCGGCCGGTGCCCGGGCTGCGCGCCTTCGTCGAGGCGCTGCGCGGGCGGGGCGTCGCCGACGCCGACCTCGCGACGATGCTGCGCGTCACGCCGGCCCGCCTGCTGGGGCTCCATCGCAGCGGAGGCGAAGCCCAAGCCTAGACCCGCGCCTAGACCCACGCCTCGGCCTACACCTCGGCCTGCGCCTCGGCCTGCGCCAAGGCCCGCGCCTAGGCCCGCGACGCGAGCCGGATCATGCCGGTGTCCGTGCCGTGCACCACGTCTACGTGCGCGATCTTCCGCACATGCACACGGCCGGTGTCCGTGCTAGACTCTCTCAACTTTCTCGACGTGTGGACGCGTGTTCGCCGACCCTGCCTTTCCGGGCGGTCGGCGCCTTCGTAGACACCGTCGCGACCGCCGAACCCACTGCGCTCCCATCGGTCGACGCCCCCCGTCGACCTCGACCCGGGTGGACCGGCCCCGCGGGACCGGGGCGAACCCTGGCCCCGCGCAGCGGATCCCCAGCGTTCCACGGAACCGATCCACCGCACCGACCCGATCGATCTCTTTCGTTATGCACCGGAGGTGTGTTCGCATGGCAACCAAGCTGCGCGTCACCAAGGAAGGCTTCGAGCGGCTCCAAGCCGAGCTCGAGCACGAGTACGAACGCCTCGAAGAGGCCGCCCGCATCCTGCGCGAAACGGCCGGCTTCTCGGACGACCTCGACGATTCGGGGCTCGAGGACGCCAAGCGCGAGAAGGGGCGCATCGAGGAGCGCATCGACGACCTCGAGGACCAGCTCAACCGCGCCGTCATCATCGAGGAGCACGAGACCGAGCAGGTCGACCTGGGCTCCTTCGTCACCCTCAAGGAGGGCAAGGAGACCTTCGACGTGCAGGTCGTGAGCTCGATCGAATCGGGCGTCCTCGACGACGACATCCCCCGGGTGTCGGACGAGTCGCCGCTCGGCAGCGCGCTCATGGGCCACAAGGTGGGCGACAAGGTGAAGGTCACGATCAACGGCTCGACGTCGACCTACACCGTCAAGAAGATCGCCTGACCCCCGGTCGGACACCGGCAACGTCGACGGCGGAGGGATGCCCGTACACTTGGGGCCATGTCGAACTCCGCGCACAAGTCCCTCCAGGAGCAGCGTGAGCAGCGCCTCCGGAATCTCGACAGCCTGATCGAGCGGGGCTTCGAGGCGTATCCCTACGACGCGTCGCCCACCCGCACGGCCGCCGAGTTGCAGGCGGCGCACCCCGAACCCGAAGCCGGCACCGACGTCTCGGACGAGGTCGTGACCGTGGCGGGGCGGGTCATGCTGCTGCGCATGCTCGGCAAGCTGACCTTCGCCACGATCCAGGACGCGACGGGTCGCATCCAGGTCTCCTTCGAGAAGTCGATGCTCGAGCGCTACAACGCGCTCAAGAAGGTCGACCTCGGCGACTGGCTCGAGGTCACCGGCCCGCTCTACGCGACGAACACCGGCGAGCTCACCGTGAAGTCCACCGACTTCCGCCCGCTGGTGAAGTCGCTGCGCCCGCTGCCCGACAAGCACCACGGCCTCACCGACAAGGAGCAGCGCTACCGCCAGCGTCACCTCGACCTGATGGTCAACCCCGAGGTGCGACGCGCCTTCGAGCTGCGCAGCAAGGCGATCGCCTTCATTCGGCGCTGGCTCGACGACCTGGGCTTCCTCGAGGTGGAGACGCCGGTGCTGCAGAGCGTGCCCGGCGGGGCCGAGGCGCGGCCGTTCACGACGCACCACAACGCGCTCGACATGCCGTTGTATCTGCGCATTGCGCCGGAGCTCAATCTCAAGCGCCTGATCGTCGGCGGGTTCGAACGCGTT
>CBDUCW010000153.1:0-5804 GCA_965365745.1 uncultured Trueperaceae bacterium | reverse complement strand
CGCATGCCCCGGAATCGTGCGCGATGTGCACGTCGAACCGCACATGCGGCCTCGATTCCGGGGACGGACGGGGCGCCCTGCCACCTCCGTGCGCGCCCTGCGCCGCCGCGCCACGGCCCCCTCGCTATACTTCCGGTGTGCCGAACGACCCCGCAGCCATCACCGTTCGCCCCGCCCGACCGGGCGACGCGTCGGGCGCCGTGTCGCTGCTCGCCGCCATCTATCGCGAGGGGCTCGGCTTCGTGGGCGACGGCCCGCCGAACCTCGGCGCGCTTCGCGCGCGCCTGCGGGGAGCCGATCCGTCGCGGTCGTTCCACGCCGTGGCGGTGACCGCGGCCGACCTCGGGCGTTCGCGGCGTGGAGGGCCCGAGGTCGTGGGGTGGCTCGAGCTCCACCGGCTCCAGGCGACGCGGCTCGAGCACGTCGCCATGCTGACGCTCGCGGTCGCGCCCGGCCATCGGCGGCAGGGGATCGGCCGTCGCCTGCTGCGCGTCGGGCATCAGTGGGCCGCCCGCATCGGCGTGCGCAAGATCAGCCTGCACGTCCGCGAGGGGAACGTCGGCGCCCAGCGGCTCTACGCCTCCGAGGGGTACCGTCAGGAGGGCCGCGAGGCGGGGCAGATCCGCAGCGCCGACGGCTTCGAGGACAACCTGATCATGGGCCGCTTCGTGCAGGCCTCCGACGCGATGCCGACGACCCTCCCGCACGGATCCGTCGCGCCCTTCGAGGTGTCGCCGTGAGCGAACACGCGCCGGGCGAGTGGGCCGAGCAGCGCGTCGGGCTCTTCGTCGACACGCAAAACCTCTACTACGCGGCGCGCGACAACTTCGGAGCCCACGTCGACTACGAGCGGCTGCTCGAGGTGGCCGTGCGCGGCCGGCGGCTCGCCGAGGCGAACGCCTACGTCGTCGAGCGCGCCGGCGAGACCTCGGCGTACGGCTTCGTCACCAAGCTCTCGCTGCTCGGCTACCGGGTCCACCGCCGCACGCTGCGCGTGCACGCGACGGACGATGCCGGTCGTACGGTGCTCGAGGGCGATTGGGACATGGGGATCGCCGCCGACATGGTGCGGGCCTGGCCGCACCTCGACGTGGTGGTGCTGGCCTCGGGCGACGGCGACTTCGCGCCGATGCTCCGGGTCGCCCAGCAGCGCGGCGTGCGGGTTGAGGTGGCCGCCTTCCGCGAGTCCTTCGCCCAGGCGTCGATCGACATGGCCGACGCCGTGCGAAACCTCAGCGACGTCGAGGGCATCTTCGTCTAGCCGACCGCGTGCCGCGCGCCGCGCGGTCGCCTCCGATCCCGGGTGCCCCCGGCCACGGTGACGGCGGCGGGGGCTGCTACGATGCGTTGCTCGAAACCGCCATCCCCCCTCGCTCCCCGCTCCCTGCGCCTCCCGGAGGACGCCCTTCCGTGCGACGACTGATCACAGCCGAATCCGTGACCGAAGGCCACCCCGACAAGCTGGCCGACCGCATCAGCGACAGCGTGCTCGACGCGATCCTCGAGCTCGATCCGTACGCACGGGTCGCAGCCGAGACCATCCTGACAACCGGCCTCGCGCTGATCGCCGGCGAGATCAGCTGCCGCGGCTACGTCGACCTGCAGCGCATCGTGCGCGACACCGTGCGCGAGGTCGGCTACACCGATGCCAGCTACGGGATCGACGCCGACCACTCGTCGGTGCTGATCGCGATCAACGAGCAGTCGCCCGACATCGCGCAGGGCGTCGACCGTGCGCTCGAGGCCTCGAGCGGCGATCCCTTCGACGCCATCGGTGCGGGCGACCAGGGGATGATGTTCGGCTACGCCACCGACGAGACGCCCGAGCGCATGCCGCTGCCGATCCAGCTCGCTCATCGGCTGACGCAGCGCCTGGCGGAGGTGCGGAAGGAAGGGGTCCTCCCCTACCTCCGGCCGGACGGCAAGGCGCAGGTCACCGTGCTCTACGAAGGCGATCGGCCGGTGGGGATCGATTCGATCGTCCTCTCGGCGCAGCACCACCCCGAGATCGACGTGGCCCGGCTGCGGCGCGACGTGCGCGAGGCGGTCGTCGAGCCGGTCCTGCCCGAGGGCTTCCTGCACGAGGGCACGCGGTACTACATCAACCCCACCGGTCGCTTCGTGATCGGCGGCCCGCAGGGCGACGCCGGCCTGACCGGCCGCAAGATCATCGTCGACACGTACGGCGGCGCGGCGCCCCACGGCGGCGGCGCCTTCAGCGGCAAGGACCCAACCAAGGTCGACCGCTCGGGCAGCTACTACGCCCGCTACGTCGCCGCGAACGTCGTCGCCGCCGGGCTCGCGCGCCGCTGCCAGGTGCAGCTCGCCTATGCGATCGGCGTGGCGCATCCGGTGGGCATGTACGTCGACACCTTCGGGACGGGCGCCGTCGACGACGAGACCCTCTCGGCCGCGGTCGGCGAGGTCTTCGACGCGCGCCCGGCGAGCATCATCGAACAGCTCGACCTGCGCCGGCCCATCTACACGCCGACGAGCAGCTACGGCCACTTCGGCCGACCGGGCTTCACCTGGGAGCGCACCGATCGCATCGACGCCCTGCGGGAAGCCGCCGCGGTCCCCGCGGCCTCCGAAGGCGCACGCTGATCCGCGCCCTCCGCCCGGAATCGCTCGAGAATCGCGCCGGACACGGCTTCGACGCGCTCCTCGACCCCCACGCATCTGTGATAGAACGGAACCCATGGCTCGTATCGTGATGGGCAATCTCGACGGCGCGCTGGCCCTCCGCCAGGCGCGCTCGGTTCTCTCCGAGATCACCGTCGAGTGGCCCGATGTCCACATCGTCCAACGCACCCTCCCCTCCGACGACGAGCGGGGGGTGACCTCGGCGTTGCTCGACGCCCTCGAGAGCGGCTCGATCGCCGTCGCCGTGCAGGCGATGGAGACCGTCCCCTACGAACTCCCCGAAGGCATCGCTCTGGCGGCCGTCGCGCGCCGGCTCGAACCGCGCGCGGCCCTCTTCGCCAAGGGCGTGCGATCGCTCGGCGAGCTCGCCGACGGAAGCAGCATCGGCGTCTACAGCCGCCGCGACCGCGACGTGCTCGGGGTGGTCGGCAGCTCCTTCGACGCCACCGTGCTCGAGGGGAACCTCGACGACGAGCTCGTGCGGTTGACCAACGACGAATTCGACGCCCTGCTCGTCCCGGGCAGCGCGGTCTACGTCTTCGACCGGCGTCAGCGGGTCGACGCCTACGTCGACCCCGAGCTGTTCGCGCCCGCACCGGGGCAGGGCGCGCTCGCACTGCTGGTGCGCGAAGAGGACGACCTCGGCTTCGAGGTGGCCTACACGCTGCAGCACAGGCCCAGCATGGATCGCGTGATCGCCGAACGCAGCTTCGCGCGGGCGGTCGCCCAGGGGCGCAACGGGGCGCTCATCGGAGCGCTCGCGACGGTCTCCGAGGAGGGCGACCTCACCCTGCTCGGCACCGCCACCGAGGGCAACGGCCTGGTGCAGGGCACGATCGAGGGCGAGGCGCGCGAGGGCGCGGAACTGGGAGCCGAGCTCGCTGCGGACATCGTGGGCCAGCTGGCCGACCTGGCCTGAGGCGGTACCGCACGACGAGGATGAGTCGGGCGGCGCTCCGCCTCGACCGCGCGTCAACCAGCGAACGGCGGGGCGTCGGGGCGCGCGCATAGGCTCGAGCATGTTCGTCATCGCATCTCCCTCCGCGCTCCGCCGACGTCCGACGCGTCCCCGCGTCCGTGTCGCGCAGGGCGTCTTTGCCCTGGTGCTCGCGCTCGCCCTCGGGCTCGCCGCGTCGGCGGCCGCCCAGGCCCCCGGCGAACCGGCGCCCGACTTCACCCTGGTCGACGCCCACGGCGAGATCCTTCGTCTCTCGGACTTTCGGGGCACGCCCGTCGTCCTCAACGCCTGGGCGACCTGGTGCCCCTTCTGCATCGACGAGATCCCCATCTTCGAGCAGGCGAACGCCGACCTCAACGCGCCGCCGCGCACCCCGGCCGTCGCGTTCCTGCTGGTGAACCTCGACGAGCCCTTCGAGCCTGCGCGGCGCTTTCTCGTCGACGGTCTCGACTCCTCGCTGACGGGCGCCTACGATCCGTCGCCGGAGCATCGGGCGCGCCACGAGGGCACCGAGTTCTCGGCGACGCGCCAGCTGCTGACGCGCACCTATCGAGTGCGCGGCATGCCCACGACGTTCTTCATCGACGCCGACGGCGTCGTGCAGCGCGTCAAGGTGGGGCCGATCCTGTCGCGCGCCGAACTCGACGCGCTGTTGGCCTCGATCGGGGTGGCTTCGGCCGCTGGGGGGGCCCGATGAGCGTCCGCGACCCCGGCCTGCGCCGCAAGCCCGGTCGCCGTAGGGTTCGGCCTGCCGAGCCCCCGGGATCCGGGACCGAGCCCGGCGACGGCGCGACGGACGAGCGCCGCGCGCGCCGACCGCACCTGGCGATTCCGCTGCGGCTGCACCTCGGCCTGCATACGCTCGCCTTCGTGCTCGGCCTCTCGGCCGTGTTCGTCGCCCTCGGCTACTCGGCCGGCTGGGTCTCGGACGCCCTGTTCGACTACGGCCGGGCGCTGCGCATCGGCGCGGGTCTCCTGCTGATCGCGATGGGCGCCGTGATGCTCCGCGCCGTTCCCCTCCCCTGGCTCGCACGCGACCTGCGGGTGCACCTGCAGACGAAGCCGTCGGGCTACGCCGGCTCCGGACTCGTAGGCGTCGCGTTCGCCGCCGGGTGGACGCCGTGCATCGGACCGATCCTCGCCGGGATCCTCGCCATCGCCGCGGCCGGCGCCGATCCGCTCGGCGGCGCACGGCTGCTGGGCGTGTACGCGCTCGGCTTCGCGATCCCGTTCCTCGTGCTCGCGCAGCTCCTCCCGGCGTGGAACGCGCTGCGCCGGCACACGCGCACGATCGAGCGGATCGGCGCCGTCGCGCTCCTCGTCGTGGGCGCGCTCCTGCTCACGGGGAGCGTCGAGACGATCCTCCGCTGGCTCGGCCCGCTGGCCGCGTTCTCGGCCGAGACGGCGCTGCTCGACGCGACCTCGAGGCCGACGCTGGGGCTGGCCTTCGGCGCGGGCGCGCTCTCGTTCCTGTCGCCCTGCGTCCTTCCGATCCTGCCGAGCTTCCTCGCCTACCTCACGGGGATGAACGTCGACGCCCTGGCGCGAACCGGCGGTCGCGACTGACGCCGCGCCGCCGTGCGCTCAGCCCGCGGTGGCCTCCTGACGACCCTGCAACACCTTGTCGATGAGGTGCTGCGGGACGTTGTCGTAGTGGTCGACCCGGACGCTGAACGCACCCCGGCCCCCGGTCATCGAGCGCAGCTCGGGGCTGTAGGTCTGGATCTCGGCGACGGGCACGTGCGCGCTGACCACCGACACCGAGCCCTCGGCCTCGACGCCGAGGATGCGCCCGCGGCGCGTGTTCATGTCGCTGATCACGTCGCCGGTGAAGCGGTCGGGCACGCGTACCTTGACCAGCGCGACCGGCTCGAGCAGGACCGGATGGGCCTTCTGCATCGCCTCGCTGAAGGCGTGCCCGGCGGCGACCTGGAAGGCGATGTCCTTCGAGTCGACCGGGTGGTCCTTGCCGTCGGTGACGATCGCCTTGACGTCGACGACCGGGAAGCCGCCGAGCGGACCGTTGCCGAGCGCCTGCGTGATGCCCTTCTCGCACGAGCTCTTGAAGGTCGTGGGAATCGAGCCGCCGGTGACCAACCACCCGAACTCGAAGCCGCCGCCGCGCGGCAGCGGCGCGACGTTGAGCTCGACCTCGGCGAACTGCCCGGCACCGCCGGTCTGCTTCTTGTGGCGGTGGTGGCCC
>CBDUCW010000152.1:0-5812 GCA_965365745.1 uncultured Trueperaceae bacterium | reverse complement strand
GCGATCTTCTCGTTCCTGCAGATCCGCCTGGTCGGGGGGCGCGAAGCATGAAGAGCTCCAACCGAAACCGCGCGATTCTGCTGCACGCCCTCATGATTCCGCTGGCCTTGCTCTTCCTGATGCCGATCGTGTGGATGGTCGTGTCGGCCACGAAGGCCAACAACGAGATCCTGTCCACGCCCCCGAGCCTCGCCATCGGCGACAGCCTCGACGAGAACTGGCTCGACCTGAGCGACGACCTGCCCTTCATCCGCAACGTGGCCAACTCCGTGGGCATCGCTGCGCTGTTCACGGCGCTCGCCACCTTCATCAGCGCCATGGGCGGCTACGCCTTCGCCAAGTTCCGCTTCGCCGGTCGCGCCGTGCTGTTCATGGTGGTGGTCGCCGCGCTCACGATCCCCTTCGAAGTCCGGGCGATCCCGCAGTTCCTCATGATCGCCCCGCCCCTGCCCGACGGCGGATTGTGGAAGGTCTTCACGCAGAGCAACGTCGGGCTCGGCCTCGGAAACACGTGGTGGGCGATCATCCTCCCCTGGCTCGCCTATCCGCTGGGCATCTTCTTCATGCGCCAGAACATGCTCTCGGTGCCGAGCGAACTGCTCGAGGCCGCGCGGATCGACGGCGCCAGCGAACTGCGCATCTTCCTGCAGATCGTGCTGCCGATCATGCGCCCGGCCCTCGCCGCCGTGGCCATCGTGCTGTTCCTGTTCCAGTGGAACGACTACTTCTGGCCGCTGCTCATCCTGACGCAGAAGGAGGCCTACACGATTCCCGTCGCCCTCGGCACCCTCGTCGGCCTGACGCGCGTGTCGTGGGGAGGCATCATGGTCGGCACGGCGATCGCAACCGTCCCGTTCCTGATCCTGTTCCTGTTCCTGCAGCGCTACTTCGTCGCCGGCATCACCGCCGGTGCGGTCAAGGACTGACCTCGATCCTCGAACGCCGCGGGTGCGCACCCCGCCCGCTCCCTGCGCCGCGCTCCTTGACCCGCTCCCTGCGCCACGCTCCATGAAAGGTGCCTTCGAGCCATGAGCCACTTCGATGCCGACCTCGGGGTCTGCTACTTCCCCGAGCACTGGGATCCGTCCACGCACGTGCCCGACGCCAAACGCATGAAGCAGATGGGCCTGCGCACCGTTCGCATCGGCGAGTTCAGCTGGAGCGTGAGCGAGCCCGCCCCCGGCGCCTTCGACCCCGGCTGGCTCCAGGAGGCACTCGACACGCTCCATGCCGAAGGGCTCGAGGTCGTGCTGTGCACGCCCACCGCCACGCCGCCGAAGTGGCTCGTCGACGCCCACCCCGACATCCTGCCCGTCGGCGAGGACGGCCACGTTCGCCGCTTCGGTTCGCGCCGGCACTACTGCTTCACGAGTCCGACCTACCGCCGCGAAACGGCTCGCATCGTGACGGCGCTCGCCGATCGCTTCGGCCAGCATCCGGGAGTGGTCGCCTGGCAGCTCGACAACGAGTACGGCTGCCACGACACGACCCGCTGCTACTGCGACCGTTGCGCCGCGGCCTTCCGCGACTGGCTCCGCGACCGCTACGGCACGATCGACGCCCTCAACGACGCCTGGTGGACCCGCTTCTGGAGCCAGGTCTACCGCGACTTCGACGAGGTCGACCCGCCCAACCGAACGGTCACCGAGCCCAATCCGAGCCATCGGCTCGACTACTACCGGTTCGCCAGCGACCAGGTCGTCGCCTACAACCGGCTGCAGGCCGAGCTCGTGCGCGAGCGGTCGCCCGGACGTCCGCTGCTGCACAACTCGATGGGCTTCTTCTTCGACTACGACCACGCGAAGCTCGCCGAGGACCTCGATCGCATCGGCTGGGACAACTACCCGCTCGGCGGGCTCGAGGTGTCGCCGCTGCCGGCCGAGGTCAAGGAGCGCTTCCTGCGCGCGGGCGAGGTCGACATGGCGGGGTTCAACCACGATCTGTACCGCGGGCTCAAGGATCGGCCGTTCTGGGTGGTCGAACAGCAACCGGGGCAGGTCAACTGGGCACCCAGCAACCCGCTGCCCGGCGACGGAGTCGTGCGGCTCTGGACCCACCAGGCCTTCGCGCACGGCGCCGAGGTCGTCAGCTACTTCCGCTGGCGGGCCGCCGTCGGCGCCCAGGAACTCATGCACGCCGGCTTGCTGCAGCACGACGGAAGCGACGACCAGGCGGCCCTGGAGGCTGCGGTCGTCCGCGGCGAACTCGAACGGGAACCGGCGCCGTCGCGTCCGCCGCGCGTCGCCCTCCTGCTCGACTACGAGAGCGCCTGGGCGACCGAGCTGCAGCCGCACGCCGAGGGGTGGAGCTACGCGGCCGCCCTGCTCGCGTTCTACTCGCCCCTGCGGTCGCTGGCCGTGGACGTCGACGTCGTGCCGATCGGCCGGGACCTCGGCCGCTACGACGTCGTCGTGGCGCCCGCGCTGCACCTCGTCGACGAGGAGCGAGCCGCCTGGCTCGCACGGTGGGTCGAGGCCGGCGGGCACCTGGTGCTGGGGCCGCGCAGCGGCGCCAAGACGATGAGCAACCTGGCACACCAGCCCGCGCCCGGGCCGCTTCGGGGTCTCGCCGGCGTCCGCATCGAGCGGGTCGACGGGCTGCGGCCGGGGATCGAGCGCGACGTGCGCATCGCCGACGACGTGGGCGAAACGCGGCTGCCCTACGGGACCTGGGCCGATCTGCTGGTCGCCGAGGATGCCGAGGTGCGCGGCACCTACGCCGAGCTCGCCTACCGCGGAGCGGCCGCGTGGACGCACCGTGCCCACGGGCGCGGCAGCTGCACCGTCCTGGGCGCGCTCGGCGGTCCGGAGCTCGTGCGACGGGTGCTGCAGTCGGTGCTGCACGCCGCCGACGTCCCGCACCGCCCCTTGCCCCCGGGCGTGCGCTCGTGCCGCGTCGGCCGGCCCGCTCTCGTCAACTTCACGGACGAACCCGTCGAGCTCGACGATCCGGCCGTGACGATCCCTGCCTACGGCGTCCACCTCTTCGACGCCGAGCGCTGAATCCGACCGCATGGCCCGCGGCAAGCGCCCGACCAGCTTCGAGGTCGCCCGCCGCGCCGGCGTGGCTCGAAGCACCGTGTCGATGGTGCTCAACGACGTGCCCGACTCCGGCATCCCCGACGCGACCCGCCAGCGCGTGCTCGAGGCGGCACGCGAGCTCGGCTACGTCCCCTCCGCCGCGGCGCGAACGCTCGTCTCGGGCAGCGCGCGGACCATCGGCCTGATCGTCACGCACGGGCCCCACCTCGAGGACGACGCCTTCGTTCCGACGGCGCTGCACAGCCTGAACCTGGCCACCCACGGGGCCGGGTACCGCCTGCTGGTGGAAACGGCGGTCGATCCGTCGCGGCACCATGCCTACCGCGAGCTCGTTCGCGCCAAGCAGATCGACGGGGTGGTGGTGCTCAACCCCCGGGACGACGATCGCGAACTCCTCGAGCTCGTCGACAGCGACTTCCCCTTCGTCGCGATCGGCCACGTCGATCACCCGGACGCCGTCTGCGTCGCCGTCGACGACGTCGGCGCCACCGAGCGACTGACCCGTCACCTCATCGGCCTCGGGCGCCGGCGCATCGCCCACGTCGGCTACGGACCCGAAGCCTACGAGAGCGTGCGCTCGCGCGTTCACGGCTACCGGCGCGCCCTCGAGGCGGCCGGACTCGATCACGACCCCGCCCGCGTCGCCTTCGCCGAGTACTCGGCCGACAGCGGCGCACGCGCGACCGACGCGCTGCTCGCGCGCGACGGGAGCCTCGACGCGATCGTCTGCGGCAACGACGTCGTGGCCTTCGGCGTCATGACGGCCCTCCGGCGCCACGGCCGGCGCATCCCCGAGGACGTGGCGGTGGTCGGCTTCGACGACATCCCGCTCGCCCGCCACGCGGTTCCGCCGCTGACCACGGTCCGGCTCCCGGCGGCCGATCTGGGCGCGGCGGCGGCTCGCTTGCTGCTCGACTGGATCGCCGGCTCCCCGCCCGAGGAGCGCAAGCGGACGCTGCCCCTGTCGCTGGTGGTCCGCCGTTCGTGCGGGAGCGAAGCGGGCGCGGACTAGCGCTCGACGCGGTCGTCGAGGCGGTAGCGGATGCGCAGCGACATGTCCTGCGGGTAGTTGCCGAACCCGCGACCGAACAGATTCAGGCCGCCCACGTTGCGGGCCTCGGGGTCGACGCCGAGCCGCACGGCGATCACGGGTTCGGTCAGGGCCAGATCGTCGATCGTCGTGTCGGAGATGCGGACGCCGTCGACGAAGCTGCCCTCGTCCGTCACCCGCCACTCCTTGAGCAGTCCGTACTGGGTGTTGCGCGTGTCCCACCAACTCGGCGTGAGCGCACCGCGTCGCCCCCCGAAGTCGGCCGGCGACGTCCACACGCCGACCTCGACG
The DNA here is from genome assembly GCA_965365745.1 of uncultured Trueperaceae bacterium. Taxonomy (GTDB): domain Bacteria; phylum Deinococcota; class Deinococci; order Deinococcales; family Trueperaceae; genus CBDUCW01. The sequence continues at coordinate 1,429 of CBDUCW010000152.1, read as the reverse complement.
CCGTTGATCGCCAAGGTGATGTCCGACGGCCAGTCGTGGTGGTGCATCGGCGCCTCCGAGCAAATCTCCATCGACAGGCGCAGGCTCTCGGCGCGGGTGCGCGGGGGCAGGCGATTCGGGAAGCGGTAGTCGAGCCAGCCGTGCCGGAACCAGATGAGCTGCGCCTCGTGGTGGTTCGGTTCGAAGAAGGCGGCCGGATCGTCGGCGAGCCCGATGAGCGTCTCCGGCCCGGCGATCCCGCAGGTGGGCACGACCTCGGCCCCGACGTAGGCGCCGACCGGCATCGAGACCTCGACGGCGCTCGGCTCGGGGGCGTCCGGCGGCACCGGAAGCTCGAGCCGGATGGTGTCGTACACGCGCTGACACACCTTCTGGAGCCCCCGCTCGCCCGGCCGGACCTCGGCGCGCAGCAAGCCCGCCTCCTCGAGCACGTTGACGTGCATCGTGACGGTCGAGAGCGGCGAGTCGAGCGCCTCGGCGAGTTCGCTGACGTTCAGGAGCCGGTCGGACAGCGCCTCGAGGATGCGCAGCCGGGGCTCCGACGCGAGCGCCTTGAGAACGACCGCCGCGTAGGCGTCGGACGCCCGGATGGCGAGGTCAGGATGGGGCTGCGTGCGCGCGCGGTCGTCGGCGCTGGAGCTTCCCTTCGGCATCGACTCCGAGCGTAGCACGCTTTTCTTCAGGAAAACCTGCGGCAAAGCCGTTGGCCGGCATCGGGGTGATCGCAACGCTCGGATATCTGCGTCTGTGACGGCCTCTCTATGCCTGTCGCCCTCGGCCTCGACGAGCATCTCGCCTTGACGGAAGCGGCGACCGTGTGCTAAAACCCGAACTACAACAGAAATTCATAAAACAAAGATGCGCGTCGACGCCGCGCGACCTCCGCCCGCGTCGACCCTCGCGTCCGACCGCGTCTGGCGATGCACGGGGTCCGACGGCGCATCGCGGCGCCGCCGAGTCCCGCGGACGGGATCCCCCCCATCCCCGGTCGCCCGGCCCGCCGCCGCCCCCCTCGCAAGGAGGAACGTATGGCAACCGAGACCACGCGCGACCCCGCCCGCGCCGCCCACCGCGGCGGCTTCCGGGCGTGGGTCGCGCGCCATCGGGATTCGCTCGAGGGCTACGCCTTCGTACTCCCGTTCCTCGTCGCCTACATCCTGTTCCTCATCTACCCGTTCGGCCGCGGCGTCTGGATCGCCATGCACGACTGGAACCTGCTCGCCGTCGTGTTCAATCCCGACGCCAAGCAGATGATCGGGTTCGAGAACTTCCGCGAGATGCTCTGGGGCCGCGGACTCGCCTGGGACCTGCCCTTCCACCGGGACCGCCTGGCGCTGGAAAAGCGGGCCGACCAACAACCTCGAGCGCATCAAGGCCATCGTCGAGGAGCTGGAGACGGCTGTCGACGAGGGTAGGCGCGTAGGTATCA
>CBDUCW010000151.1:0-5813 GCA_965365745.1 uncultured Trueperaceae bacterium | reverse complement strand
CGGGAGGGGGGTCGTACGGTGGGTGCGGGTGTTGTGACCGCCGTCACCGAGTAACCCCTTCGTTCGTACGCCGCGTCGGGCCGACCGCACCGTCGGCCCGACGCGGCGCGCACCTCGCCGCGGTTCCGCCCGCGAGGCTGACACCTGCGCAACGCCCCCGCTCCGACGCGTCTGCTACATTCAGAAGGTTTCACCGTAGGCGTCACGCAGAACGGTGCGTTCGGCCGCGCGATCCGAGAACTGGAGACTGATCATGGCAAGCGATGTACGCATCAAGCTGCTGCTCGAGTGCACCGAGTGCGGTCGCCGCAACTACGCGACCCACAAGAATCGGCGCAACACGACCGGCAAGCTGGAACTGAAGAAGTACTGCCCGTTCGACCGGACCCACACGGTTCACAAGGAAGTCAAGGTCTGACGTGAAGGCGCTGCTCCGCTACCTCCGCAATTCGCGTGCCGAGCTCGGCCGCGTCACCTGGCCGACCCGTTCCGAGGTCATCCAGTCGACGCAGGCGACGCTCGTCTTCGTTCTGATCACCGTGGCCTTCCTGCTCGTCGCCGACAACACGCTCGGCAACATCATCAAGCTGCTGACCTGATCCGGTCGGGCGGACGCGCTCCGCGCGAACGAGTCCCTCGGGGACCGCACAGGGGCCCGGAGGCCCCGCGTGCGGCCGCATCCATCCGACTCCGCCGAAAGAGGCAAGACACACCATGAGCATCGAGTGGTACGCCGTGCACACGTATGTGGGCCACGAAGAAAAGGTGAAGGCGAACATCCAGAGCCGGGCGCAGTCGCTCGGCATGGCCGATCGCATCTACCAGGTGGTCGTCCCGACCGAAGAGGCCGTGGAGCACGCCGGCGGCGGCAAGAAGGAAGTCGTCAAGCGCAAGCTCTTCCCCGGCTACATCTTCGTGCAGATGGACCTCGGCGACAATCCCGACGAGCCCAACGAGGCGTGGGAGGTCGTGCGGTACACGCCCGGCGTCACCGGCTTCGTGGGGACGTCGACGCGCGCCGTCCCGCTGTCGCCCGAAGAGGAGACGCGGATGCTCGGCACGCTCGGGATCACCGGCTCGAAGGAAGCGCCCAAGGTCAAGATCACCTTCGACGTGGGCGACATGGTGCAGGTAACGGCCGGGCCCTTCTCCGACTTCAACGGCGTGGTCTCCGAAGTCAACCCCGAGCGCGGCAAGGTCAAGGTGCTCGTGTCGATCTTCGGCCGCGAGACCCCGGTCGAGCTCGACTTCTCCCAGGTGGTACGCACCTGATCCGGTCCGGCGGACGGCAACGGCCTCCGTCGCCCTATCTTTCTGCACGACCCTATGCCATCCGCATGCGCGGCGCCGCCCGTCGGCCCGCCCCCATCCTTTCGACCCTCGACCCCGACCCACCACGGCACTCGGACCCCGCGGCGAACGCCACGCCGGGGGGGAGCTAGGAGGCACCATGGCGAAGAAAGTCGCAGGCATCGTCAAGCTGCAGCTGCCTGCCGGCGGCGCGACCCCCGCGCCCCCGGTCGGCCCCGCGCTTGGCCAGTACGGAGCCAACATCATGGGCTTCGTCAAGGAGTACAACGCCGCCACGGCCAGCCAGGCCGGCGCGGTCATCCCGGTGGAGATCACGATCTACGCCGACCGCTCCTTCACATTCATCACCAAGACACCGCCGGCCAGCTACCTGATCAAGCAGGCCGCCGGCATCCCCAAGGGATCGGGTGAGCCCGACAAGGAAAAGGTCGGGTCGCTGACCTGGGATCAGTGCATCGAGATCGGCAAGGAGAAGATGGCCGACCTCAACGCCAACGACGAGGTCGCCGCCGCGCACATCATCGCCGGCACGGCCCGCTCGATGGGCGTCACCGTCGAAGGGAAGCCCATCGATGGCTAAGCACGGAAAGCGCTACCGCGAGCTTCGCGCCAGCATCGACAAGAGCCAGGACTACGCGCCCGCCGAGGCGGCCAAGCTGGTCACCGAGATGGCGACCGCCAAGTTCGACGAGACCGTCGAAGCGCACTTCCGCCTCGGGGTCGATCCGCGCAAGAGCGACCAGACGGTGCGCGGCACCGTCGCGCTGCCCCACGGCACCGGGCGCACGATCCGCGTGCTGGCCTTCGCCCAGGGCGACAAGGCCAGCGAGGCCGAGGGCGCCGGCGCCGACATCGTCGGAGCCGACGACCTCGTCGAGAAGGTCGCCGGCGGCTTCATGGACTTCGACGCCGCCGTGGCGACGCCCGACATGATGGCCATGGTCGGCTCCAAGCTCGGCCGTGTGCTCGGTCCGCGCGGGCTGCTCCCGAACCCGAAGGCCGGCACCGTCGGCATGAACATCGGCGAGATCGTTTCGGCCCTCAAGGCCGGCCAGATCGAGTTCCGCGCCGACAAGACCGGCTGCGTCCACGCGCCGATCGGCAAGGCCAGCTTCGATCCCGAGCAGCTCGCCGAAAACCTCGGCGCGCTGCGCTCGGCGCTCGAGTCGGCCAAGCCCGACGGCGCCAAGGGCCAGTTCCTCCGCAGCATCTACCTCACCTCCACGATGGGCCCGAGCGTCCGCGTGAGCATCTGAACTCAGCATCCCGGTGCGTAGCGCGGGGGATTCCGCTTCGGAATCGTCGCGCGAACCACCCGCATGGCGTTGGAGACAGCAGGGGCCGGCCAGGCTTAAAGATCCTGCCGAGGCGCTCGGGTCGATCGACCCGGCTACGCTTCGCGGTCACGCCCCGCACGTGCAGCACTCGCTCGCACAGGCGGCGGCATCGAAGAACACGAAGAAACGCGAAAGGTTGCTGAATGGCCAACCCACGCAACGAAGAAGTGGTCGCACAGCTTCGGGACCTCCTCGAAGACGCGCAGACCTTCTTCCTGGTCGATTACCAGGGCCTTTCCGCTGGCGAATTCAACGAGCTCCGCGCCAACGTGCGCGAAGCCGGAGGGCGCATCCTCGTCGCGAAGAACACCCTCATCAACGTCGTGCTCACCGAGCAGGGCGTCGAGGGCTTCGACGAGACCCTCAAAGGACCCACCGCGCTGGTGTTGATCGGGGACGACCCGGTCGGCCCCGCCAAGGCGCTGGTGGACTTCGCCAAGGACCACGCCAAGGACCTGCCCGTCTCCAAGGGCGGCATGCTCCAAGGCGGCATCGTTGGCGCCGACACGCTCGGCACCATCGCCGAACTGCCCACGCGCGAGGAGCTCCTCAGCGAGTTCATCGGCGTGCTCGAAGCACCGCTCCGACAGCTCGTCGGCGTGCTCGAGGGTCCGCAGCGGAACCTGGTTGGTGTACTGCAGAACTACTCTGACGAACTCAAGGAGGCCTGAACATGGCATTCGATAAAGACGCAATGGTGGAACAACTCTCCGAACTGACGGTCCTCGAACTCGTGGATCTCGTCGAAGCGCTCAAGGACAAGTGGGGCGTCGAAGCCGCCGCCGCGATGCCCGCCGGCGCGATGATGGCGGCTGCTGCCGGTGCCGACGCCGGCGCCGCGGCCGAAGAGCAGACCGAGTTCACGGTCACGATCACGAGCCCGGGCGACAAGAAGCTCCAGGTCATCAAGGAAGTCCGCGCGCTCACGAGCCTCGGGCTCAAGGAAGCCAAGGATCTCGTCGAGTCCGGCGGCGTCGTCAAGGAAGACGTCTCCAAGGACGAGGCCGACGAGGTCAAAGAGAAGCTCGAAGCCGCCGGCGCGACCGTCGAAGTCAAGTAACGCCGCTGCGCACCGGATGCACTCCAGGGCCCCGGGCCCCTCGCGTCGCCGCGCTCCGGCGCGGCGACGCACCCCGGGATACCGGAGCCCCCCCTATCTTTCGCTATCATTCGAGTTTGTTCTCCCATCGGGAGCCCGCGCGATGCGCGGATCGACGCTCCCGACCTCTCTGCAGCGGTGCAGCCATTCTTGAACGAACGAGCCCACGCCCGTCCAACCGCCGCGACCCGCGTCGACCGCGCTCCCTTCGAGGCGCGCGCCGTGCGGTGCGTCGCGTCGTGATGCGTACGGTCCTGTCGCGCTCGAGCGCCGTATCCGTCCGTCCGTCCTCCGTACCCGTTCGTCGTTCGCCCGCCACGTTCACGTCGCGCGCAGTCTCGCCTGCGCGTCCCCGAACCGCCACCCGGCGGATCGCGGGCTGGGAGCGCGTCGCGCCACGCGCCCATCGAACGCACCATCGTCGCGCTGTTGCGCCCAGCGCCCCACGACCGGCACCGCGCCCCGAGCGCGTGCCCGCGTGCCCTACGACGACGCACCCAGCGTACCCCGCTGAACGTGCCTACGACCGAGCTCCAAAGGGGTGAAGATGCGCGAGATCAAGACGTTCGGCAGCATCTCCGAAGTCATCGAGCTGCCCAACCTCACCAACATCCAGATTAAGTCATACGAGGCGTTCATGCAACGGGACCTCGCGCCCGCCCTGCGGGAGAGCGTGGGACTGCAGGCGGCCTTCCGCGAGGTCTTCCCGATCGACGAGACCGAGCGGGGCCGGCAGACCGGACTGGTGCTCGACTTCCTCGAGTACACCCTCGAAGAGCCCGAGTACACGCCCGAGGAGTGCCGCGAGAAGGACCTGAGCTACGACGCCGGCCTCTTCGCCAAGCTCCAGCTGGTCCACAAGGACACCGGTCTGATCAAGGAGGACCAGGTCTTCCTCGGTGACCTCCCGCTGATGACCGAGGACGGATCCTTCGTCGTCAACGGCGCCGATCGCGTGATCGTGTCGCAGATCCACCGCAGCCCCGGCGCCTACTTCACGTCGACCACCAAGGGCTCGAACATCTCCTACACCGCCAGCATCATCCCGATGCCCAAGCGCGGTCCCTGGATCGAGATCGAGTTCGACAACAGCGGCGTGCTGTGGATGAAGGTGAACAAGCGCAAGTTCCCCTTCACCCTGATCCTGCGCGTGCTGGGCTACGGCGACGAGCAGATCCGCAATCTGTTCGCCGGTCACGAGTCGATGGTCGAACCGACCCTCGAGAGCGAGGACGCCAGCGGCATCACCCCCGACGAGGCGCTGCTGCGCCTGTTCACGGTGCTCCGCCCCGGCGACCCTCCCAAGGTCGACAAGGCCACCAGCTACCTGTTCAGCCTGCTCGCCGACCCGCGCCGCTACGACCTCGGCGACGCCGGCCGCTTCAAGGTCAACGACAAGCTCGGCCTCGACCACGAGCAGCACACCCTGCTCGGCTTCGAGGACGGCGAGTTCGTCGACTACGGCCTGGTGCCCGCCATCGACTACCTGATCAAGCTGCAGGCCGGCGTCGAAGGCTACAGCGAAGACGACATCGACCACCTCGGCAACCGCCGCATCCGCACCGTCGGAGAGCTCGTCGCGGACCAGATCCGCGTCGGCCTCGGCCGCATGGCGCGGGGCGTGCGCGAGCGCATGCTGCTCGGCAACCCCGACGCCGCGACGCCGCAGAAGCTGGTCAACAACCGCCCGATCGTCGCCGCCCTGCGCGAGTTCTACGGTCGCAGCCAGCTGAGCCAGTTCAAGGACCAGGTCAACCCGCTCTCCGAGCTGCGCCACAAGCGCCGCATCTCGGCGCTCGGGCCCGGCGGTCTCACCCGCGAGCGCGCCGGCTTCGACGTCCGTGACGTGCACCGCACCCACTACGGGCGCATCTGCCCGATCGAGACGCCGGAAGGCCCGAACATCGGCCTGATCGCGTCGCTCTCGACCTTCGCCCAGGTGAACGACTACGGGTTCGAGGTCGGCGGCCCCATCATGAAGGGCAAGACCTTTGAGGAGGCCACCGAAATCTTCCTGCGGCTGTTGCGCGGAGACACCATTTCCAGCAATGACATTCCCGAGCAGA
>CBDUCW010000150.1:0-5850 GCA_965365745.1 uncultured Trueperaceae bacterium | reverse complement strand
AGGACCGCTATGACCACGGAACCGACACGCGAACCGGCGCCCCGCATCGTCGAGGGCGATTACCGGCTGACACGCTCGGAGGACGGGATCACGATCGAGGTGCTGGACTACCGGCCGAACGCGTTCGCGCGCGGCTTGGCTACGAACCGCTCCGAAGGCGTGGGCATCACCGTGAACGACATCTCGAGCCCGTTCTACGGCGCCGTTCTGCGCGGCGTCGAAGACGTGGTCGACGAAGCCGGCAAGCACCTGCTCGTTTCGAGCGGGCATGCCCGCGCTCGGGACGAGCGCGAAGCGGTCGAGTTCCTCCTCGATCGCCGGGCCGATGTCGTGATCGTGCAGGTCCAGGCGCTCAGCGACCCGGAGTTGCTCGAGATCGTGCGCGGCACCGAAACCCCGATCGTGGTGTTCGGTCGCCGCGTGGCCGAGCTCGAGGACCGCTGCATCTGGCTCGACAACGAAGCCGGCGGGCGCCTCGCCACCGAGCACCTGCTCGCGCGCGGCCACACGAAAATCAGACACAGCGCCGATCCACTGTCGTTCCCCGACAGCCGCGCCCGCCTCCACGGGTACCGCCGCGCCCTCGAGCACGTCGGGATCGAGTACGACGAGCGCCTGGTGGTCGAGTCCGACTTCCTCGAGCAGGGCGGCTCCCAGTCCGCCCGCCGGTTGCTCGAGCGCGAACCCGAGCTCAGCGCCATCTTCGTCGGCAACGACCAGATGGCGGCCGGTGCGCTGCGCACGCTGCGCGACGCCGACCTGCGCGTCCCTGAAGACATTTCCATCGTCGGCTACGACGACGTTCTGCTCGCCCGCTACCTCTTCCCCGCCTTGACGACCGTCCGGCAGCCGCTCCGCGCCATGGGGCGCGCCGCCGCCGAAGCTGCGCTCGGCATTCTCGAGCCGACCGGCAAGGAGGTGAGACGCCGCTTCGCCCCCGAGTTGATCGTTCGTCAGTCGGTCGCGAGCTTCGCGACCTGAAGCCGACGATCTCGGTAGGCCTGCAACGGGCCCGCCACCTGGCTCCAACGCCGCCGGTCGAACCCTCGATCGCCTCACGGAGCCACGCACGACCCCCGAAGAAATGACGTTCGCCGCAGATCCCTGCCCCCCGAACGCATTTCGAACCCCCGACTTCGCGCGATGCGGAGTCCCGCGCTCTCCGAACCGACGTGCCGAAGCGCCGCCCCCCAGCGACCTCCGCCGACGGACCGAGAGCACGAAAGGAGCGCCTCGATGCGCAAACTCGCCCTCAGCCTGCTGGTCGCCCTGCTCTTTGGCGGCCTCGCCCTCGCGCAAACCCAGGTTCGCTGGTACGTCGGCCTCGGCGCCGGCTCCGACGAGCCCGTCATCCCGATCCAAGAAGAGTTCGTCGCGAACTTCAACGCCTCGCAGGACGACATCGAGCTCATCCTCGAGATCGTCGACAACGACCAGGCGGCCGACGTGCTCGCCACCCAGGTCGCCGCGGGCAACCCCCCCGACATCATCGGCCCGGTCGGCATCCGCGGACGCAACCAGTTCCCGGGGATCTTCGCGGATCTGACGCCGTTCATCGAAGCGACCGGCTACGACCTCAGCGACTACGACCCGGCGCTCGTCGAGGTCTACAACGTCGAGGGCGAAGGCCAGATCGGCATCCCCTTCGCCGTGTTCCCCAGCTACATCACCTACAACAAGTCGCTGTTCGACGAAGCCGGCCTGCCCTACCCGCCGCACGAGTACGGCGCGCCCTACACGACCTGGGAAGGCGAGACGGTCCCGTGGGATCTGAACGCGCTTCGTGACCTCGGCATGCTCCTGACGGTCGACGCCAACGGCTTCGACGCCACCATGCCCGAGTTCGACATCAACAACGTGGTCCAGTGGGGCTTCGGCGAGCAGTGGACCGACCTGCGCGGCCGCCTGACCAAGTTCGGCGCCGGCACCTTCGTCGACGAGGACGGCAATGCGGTCATCCCCGATCACTGGGCGACGGGCGTGCAGTGGATCCACGACGCGATGTGGGTCGAAGGCTGGATTCCCAACGCGCCCTACTCCGGCTCCGACTTCCTGTCCGGCGGCGACTTCACGTCGTCCGGCAACGTGGCCATGACCCACACCCACCTCTGGTACCAGGGTTGCTGCATCGGCGCCCTGCAGGACGAGTGGGACCTCGCCGCCATGCCCGCGGGCCTGACCGGCGTCCCTGTCGCTAAGCTCCACGGCGATACCTTCGGCATCACCGCGGCCAGCCCGAACAAGGAAGCCGCGTTCCAGGTGCTCACCGCGATGTTCGAGCCCGAGAACATGCTCGTGCTGTCGGAGATCTACGGCGGCATGCCCGCGCGCACCAGCCTGGCGGGTGGCTACATCGAGTCGTTCGGCGAGAACAACTTCCCGAACCGCGACATCGACTGGAGCGTCGTCCCGGCCAGCCTCGGCTACGCCGACAGCCCCAGCCACGAGGGCTACCTGCCGGCCTTCCGTGACGCCGAAGCGCTCTACATCGCCTTCGATCAGCGCCTGAACAACGAGGCCGACTTCGACGTCGACGCCGAACTCGCGCTGCTCCAGGCCGAGCTGCAGCTGCTCTTCGACTCGTCCAACCGCTGAGCGCAAGCTAGCGAACTCGGGCCCGGCGCCTCTGCGCGCCGGGCCCTTCCTCCCGAAGGAGGCGTCCCATGGAGATGTTCGAAGCAGTCCAAAGCTCGCGGCGCGGCAAACGCCGGGGCTGGCGGAAACTCTCCCGCGCCGAGCGACGCGAGGCGCGTTGGGGCTATGCCTTCATCGGCCTCTGGATCGTCGGCTTCCTGACCTTCTATTTTCTTCCGATGGCCGCATCGCTGGTGTTCTCGTTCTTCGACTTCGAGCTGACGAAGCCGGACGAAGCGACCTTCATCGGGCTGGACAACTGGCGCAAGCTGCTCTTCGAGGACCCGCGGGTCTGGCAGGCGCTTCGCGTCACGTTCACCTTCGCCCTTATTTCCCTTCCGATCGGGATGCTCTCGGCGCTGTTCCTGGCCGTGCTCCTCAACAGCGAGCACCTGATCGGCAAGTCCGTGTTCCGGACGCTCTTCTATGCGCCCACCATGGTCCCCGTCATCGCCGGCGTCCTGATCTGGGAAGGCGTCTTGAACCCGACGACCGGCTGGATCAACCTGGCGATCGAGGCCGTCACCGGCATCGACGCCGCCGGACCGAACGGGATCCGCTGGCTCAACGACCCGAACATCATCTATCTCTCGTACGTGATGATCGGCCTCTGGGCGATCGGCAACGCGATCCTCTACAACCTCGCGTCGCTGCAGGGCGTGCCCACCGAGCTCTACGAAGCCGCCGAGATCGACGGGGCGAGCTGGCTCCGTCGGCTGTGGAGCATCACGCTGCCGATGATCTCGCCGATCATCTTCTACAACCTGATCCTGTCGATCTTCGCGTTGATGCAGTACTTCGAGATCCCCTACGTCCTCAACACCGGCACAGGGGAACCCGACGGGACGACGTACTTCTACATCATCCACTTCTACCGCCAGACGTTCCAGAACCTCGACATGGGGTACGGCTCGGCGATCGCGTGGCTGCTCTACATCATCGCGATCTCCATCACCGCCATCCTCTTCGCCACCGCGAATCGCTGGGTCTACTACGCAGGAGGGCAACGCTGATGGCCGTCTCGACACCCGCTCCCACCGGCGGTCCGGATTCGTTCGGCACGGCCGAGCGCCAAGCCGCCGCCTACAGGGGCCTGATCGTCAAGGTCCTCATCACCTCGGTCACGCTGGTCATCCTGCTGATGTACCTCATGCCGATGGGGTACTCGTTCATCACCTCCTTCAAGAGCAAGAACCAGGTGTCCGACGTCAGCGCCCCGCTGCTCCCGTCCGAACGGGTGACGTTCGCGTGGGAGGGCGAGACCTACGAGGTGTACGAGGTGCCGTTCGAGGACGAGACGCGCGAGCTGGCGCTCACCGTGCGCCGCCGCGACCACGCCTTCTTCCTCGACCCGCAGAACCCCGAGGCCGGCGAGATCCGCTGGGAGGGTCGCTGGCGAACGCTGGATCCGGTCTACGAGCGCGGCATCCAGTGGGGGAACTACCCAAGGGCCTTCGAGTTCATCGGCTTCCTACAGCTGCTCCGGAACACGCTCTTCTACGCGTTCGTCACGACCTTCGCGGCGACCATGTCGGCGGCGATCGTCGCCTACGGGTTCGCGCGCTTCCGGTTCCCGCTCAAGGGCTTCCTGTTCATGGTGCTGATCTCGACGATCATCCTGCCGGCGCAGGCGACCTTGGTGCCGCAGTACGCGGTGTTCTTCCAACTGGGGTGGGTCGGCACGTGGTTGCCGCTGATCATCCCCACGTTCTTCAGCAATGCCTACAACGTGTTCCTGTTGCGCCAGTACTTCCTGACGATCCCCAGCGAGCTCGAAGAGGCCGCTCGGATCGACGGCGCGGGGCCGATCCGCACCTTCGTCTCGATCATCCTGCCGCAGGCCGTGCCTGCCCTGATCGCCGTGTCGCTGTTCCATTTCTTCTTCGCCTGGAACGACTTCTTCGGCCCGCTGATCTACCTGGCTGGAAACATGGATCTGCAGCCGCTCTCGGTCGGCCTGTTCCGCTTCAACGGCCTGTACAGCACCGAGCCCCAGCTGATCCAGGCGGCGTCGATCATGACCATGATCATCCCGCTGCTGATCTTCTTCTTCGCGCAGCGCTTCTTCATGCAGGGCGTCGTCGTCACCGGCGTCGACAAGTAATCCACCGAGCCGGGACCTGGGACCGACCATCATGACCACCGCTTCCATCCACCTCGCCGACTGCCTGCAGCAACCGCTGCTCGACGACCCCGCCCGGGAGGTTTCGGGCGGGCTCGTCGATCTCGACGGGCAGCGCTTCTACCGCATCGCCAACGTCGATCGCATGCCCCCGTTCTTCATGAGCCTCGTAAGCGCCTCGGACCTGTGGATGTTCGTGGCCAGCAACGGCGGCCTCACGGCGGGGCGCATCGACGCCGATTCGGCTCTGTTCCCCTACGCCACGCACGACAAGATCCTGGGCGGCGCGGACGTCGCCGGCCCGGCCACGCTGCTGCGGGTCGAGCGCGGCGGAACGCGCTACCTGTGGGAGCCCTTCGACGAGACCGCGCGGCGCCTCTACGACGTCGAGCGGAACCTCTTCAAGAGCGAGCTCGGCAACGCGCTCGTGCTCGAGACGATCAACCGCGATCTCGAGCTTGCGTTCCGCGCCGGCTGGCGCTTCAGCGACCGCTACGGCGTCGTTCGCACGGCCGAGCTCCGCAATCTCGGTGCCGAGACCGCGTCGATCGACGTGCTCGACGGACTCGAGAACCTGCTCCCCGCCGGGGTGACCCCGCAGCTGCAAGCGACGATGAGCAACCTGCTCGACGCCTACAAGCGCAGCGAGGTCGATCCCGTGTCGGGGCTCGGCATGTTCGCCATGAGCTCCACGCTCACCGACCTCGCCGAACCGTCGGAGTCGCTGCGCGCCACGACGGTATGGCAGACGGGGCTCGACGCGACCGGCTACCTGGCCTGCTCCGAGCAGCTCGAGGCGTTCCGCCAGGGCGAGTCGATCCGTTCGGAGTCGGATGTCCGCGGGCGCCGCTCGGCGTTCTTCGTGCAGGCCCGGCTCGAGTTGGCGGCCGCTGCGACGCAGAGCTGGCGCATCGTCGCCGATGTCGAGCAGGACCACGCCGACGTCGTCGCGCTGCGCAACCGGCTGCTCGGCGACCGCGACGCGCTTCGGGCCGAACTCGACGCCGACGTGCGGGCCGGAGAGGATGCCCTCGCGGCCATCCTCGCCCGCGCCGACGGCCAGCAGTGGACCGCCCATCCCGAAGCCACCGCCC
>CBDUCW010000149.1:0-5866 GCA_965365745.1 uncultured Trueperaceae bacterium | reverse complement strand
GGGTGTCGTAGCCCTTCGGAAGCTTCTCGATGAAGTGGTGCGCATTGACGAACTTCGCCGCCTCGATCACCTGGGCGTCGGAGATGCCCTCGTCGCCGAGCGTGATGTTGCTGCGCACCGTTCCGCTGAACAGGAAGGGATCCTGCAGCACGATGCCCACGTGGCGCCGCAGGGTCACCTGGTCGTAGTCGCGCACGTCCTTGCCGTCGATCTTCACCGCGCCGCGTTGCACGTCGTAGAAGCGCGACACGAGGCTGATGATCGTGCTCTTGCCGGCGCCGGTGTGGCCCACGAAGGCGACCGACTCGCCCGGCTGGATGGCGAAGTCGAGGTCGCGCAGCACCCACTCGTCGTCCTGGTAGGCGAACGAGACGTCCTCGAAGCGCACCTCGCCGCGGAATGCGGTTTCGAAGTGCACCGCGTCGGGCTTGTTGACGATCTGCTCGGGCGTGTCGAGGAGCTGGAAGATCCGTTCGCTGCTGGCCATGGCGGCTTGGATGATGTTGAACTTGTCCGATAGATCCTGGAGCGGACGGAAGAACTCGCTGGCGTACTGGTTGAAGGCGATCAGGACCCCGATCGTCACCGCTTCGGCGACCCCGGGACCGATGATCTGGAAGGCGCTGTAGTAGAGGATCAGCGCCGTCGCGATCGACCCGGTGAAGCGCACCGTCGGCCAGAACAGGCTGAACCAGCGCACCTGCTCGATCTCGGCGTCGAGCAGGCCGAGGTTGATGGCATCGAAGCGCTGCTGGTTGCGCGCCTCGCGGTTGAACATCTGCACCGTGCGCATGCCGTCGAGGTTCTCGGCGAGGTAGCTGTTCGAGCGGCTCGTGCGCAGGCGCACGGCGCGGTAGGCGTCCCGAATCCGCGTGCGGATGAAGTTCAGCGCCCAGAACAGGAACGGCATCACCGACAGCGTGACGAGGGCCAGCTGCCAGTTGATCGAGAACATGTAGATCGTCAGGCCGGCGATCAGACCCACGTCGGCGATCAGGCCGACCACGCCGTCGGTCATCATCCGCTGGATGGCGTCGACGTCGCTGGTGATCCGCGTGATCAAGCGGCCCACGGGGGTCCGGTCGAAGAAGCCCATGTGCAGGCGCTGGATCTTCCCGAAGACCTCCTTGCGGATGTCGTAGATCACGTGCTGGCCGAGCCACGACACGAGGTACGTATAGCCGAAGCGCAGCCCGAAGTTGAGTACGCGCAGCCCCATGTAGATCAGCACGATGCGAAGCAGGCCCGCGAGGCGCTCGTCGATCGTCAACCCGGTGAAGGGGGCTCGGTCGGCCACGATGAAGTTGTCGACCGCACGACCGATCAGGCTCGGGAAGGCCGGCACGATCGCGCTGTAGCTCAGCAGCAGCACGACCGCGAACACGAGGTGCTTGCGGTACGGCTTGAGGTAGCGCAGCAGCCGCTTCAGCGTGTCCCAATCGAGCGCCACCTCGACCTCGTTGCCGTCCTCGTCGTACCGGCCTTCGCGGCGCAGCGCGGGCAGGCGCTCGCGGCGCTTGGCGCGGTACTCGGCCTTGGCCTCGTCGATGTCGTATTCGGTGCCGCTCATGTCGGTGAGGCCGCTGAGCAGGTAGCGATCGGGGTCGTGGTCGCCCGCGATGTCGAGGTTGGGTTCGTCGCGCCGCGTGTCGTCGGACATCAGGCCGTCTCCAGGGATTCTTCGAGCTGCTGGCGGCGCTCCATGTCGGCGTACCAGCCGTCGAGCGCGACCAGCTCCTCGTGGCTGCCCGCTTCGATGATGCGGCCGTTCTCGAGGACGTAGACGCGGTCGACCGACCGGAACGCCGAGAGGCGGTGGGCCACGATGATGCTCGTTCGGCCCTCCTTGACGCGCTCGAGCCCTGCGAGGATGCGAGCCTCGGTCTGCGTGTCGACCGCCGAGAGCGAGTCGTCGAGGATCAGCACCTCGGGCTCGCGGATGATGGCCCGTGCGATGGCGGTCCGCTGACGCTGCCCGCCCGACATCGTCACGCCGCGCTCGCCGAGGCGCGTGGCGTAGCCGCGCGTGAACTCGACGACGTCGTCGTGGAGCTGCGCGAGCTTCGACACCTCTTCGATGCGCGAGCGGAGGACGTCGGCGTCGGTTTCGGGGAGTCCGTAGGCGATGTTCTCGGCGATCGTGTCGCTGAACAGGAACGGCTCCTGCGGAACGACGCCGATGTGGCGGCGGAGCACTTCGACCGGGACCTGCTCGATGGGGCGCCCGTCGATCAGGATCTGCCCGCTCGTGGGCTCGAGCACCCGCCCGATCAGGTTGACGATCAGCGTCTTGCCGCTCCCCGTGCGCCCGGTGAAGCCGATCGACTCGCCGGCGCGGATGCGGAACGACACGTCGTCGAGCGCGACCGCGTCGTCGAAGCGCAAGGTGACGTTGCGGAATTCGATCTCGCCGCGAATCTCGGTGATCGTCGGGTCGGTCTCGGGGCCGTCCTGGACCACCGGCTGGGTCGCCAGGATCTCCTTCAACCGCAGCCAGCTCGTCGATCCGCGCTGGATGATGTTGCCGATCCAGCCGAGGGCGATCATCGGCCACTGGATGCCCTGGAACAGGAACACGAAGGTCGAGAACTCGCCGATCGTGAGCGATCCGCCGGCGCCGAGCACGAGGCGGCCGCCCACCAGGAGGAGCGTCGAGATCGTCAGGCCGAAGAACAGCTCCATGAGGGGGAACAGGGGGCCGTCGACGCGGGTGAGCGCGAGGTTGCGCTGGATGAACTCGTTGTTGAGCCGCTCGAAGGTGTCGAGCTCGCGATTCTCGATCCCGAAACCCTTGACGACGCGGATGCCGCTGAAGTTCTCCTGGGCCATGGCCGAGACGTCCGAGAACTGCTCCTGCACGCGCTTGTAGCGACGGTGGATGATGCGCAGCAGCACGAAGAACGTGCCGGTGATCAACGGCACGATCACCAACGTGAGCAGGCTCAGCTGCAGGTTCAGGCTGAACATCCGGTACAGCGTGAAGCCGAGCAGCAGCACCGTGTTGAAGCCCATGAACACCGCGACGCCCGCCATCATGCGCACGGCGTTGAGGTCGGCGGTGAGCCGCGCCATCAGATCGCCCACGCGGTGCGTGTCGTAGTAGCTCGCGTCGAGCCGCGTGAAGTGGCGGAACAGGTCGTGGCGAACGTCGAACCGCACTTCCCACGACGCGTAGAGGATGGTTCGCCGCACCCCGATCATCAGCAGCGCCGAGGCGGACAGCACGCCCACGATCGCCAGCGCCAACCCCGCGACCTCGCGCAGCGACGTCGCGTCCGGCCCCGCGGCGATCGCATCGATCGCCCGTCCGATGAGCACCGGAGCGTACGTCGTCAACCAGCCGATCGCCACGAGCGACACGAGACCGATGAGGTACGGGCGCTTGTAGCGACGAATGTAGCGGTAGAGGTCGCGAACGGTCTCGCGCACGGAAGGCTCCTGAGCGGCCGGGCCGCGGGGGGTGGCGGGGAGGCGAAGCAAGCGGTGGCCGGGGCGAACGCGCGCGATCCGGCGCGGGCTGCGCAACGCGACCGATGAGCGGGGCCGCGCGGCAGAGAATTGCAGATTGAATATTCGCAGGGGCCGATGAACAATCGGCTCCTCATTGCCGATCGCCACTATAGCGCCTCGGATCGGGCGTCCGATGCGGGCCGTCCTACAGTGAGCCGGCGCCACGATCGCTGCCCGCTCGGAGGCCGCGTCGGGCAGCGGAGCACGTGCATCCGTGGGAGGTCTCGGCGAGAGACGGGCCGAGCGTGGAACGACGAACCGCGGCCTAGAACTCGCGCCCCTCGATCACGCGCAGCGGCTCGCCGTACGGCTCGCCGTTCAACAGGAGTCGGAAGATCACGACTCCGGGGTACGTCGTGAGCCACGCCCCCGAGATCGTCTGGCCGCCGCGCGTGTCCTCGCGCGCCACCAAGGTGTCCTCGCCCTCGATCGTGAAGGCCCGGACCGTCGCCGTCACGGCTCCGATCCCCGGCTCGATCGCGAAGCGCCAGGGCACGAGCCTCAGCGAGGGTTCGCGCACGCGCACCGTCACGTCGGGCGTAGGGACGTCGACGGGCCGTGTGTTCACGGTGAGCCGCACCGGGTCGGCCCCGTTCGGTCGCGGACCCGGCGGCGGATCCTGGTCCACCACGCCGTCGGGAAGGTCACGGGTGCTGATCTCGGTCACCTCGAACGGTCGCCCGAGCGGCGCGAGCAGCGCGCGTGCGGACGCGACGTCGAGCCCTACGACCGACGGGACGGCCGCCGACTCGAGCGGCGCGTCGGCGGGCTCGACGATCAGGCGTAGCACGGCCCCCTCGAGCGCGAACGGCACGAAGGCCTGCGGACTCTGGGCTACCACGATGCTGGCGTCGTCCGGGGGCGGGGCCTCCTCGGCGCGCGGCGCCGGTCCGGCGACGGCCACCCGCTCGGAGGGGAGACCGGCGATGCGCGCAAGCACGCGGGCGTCCTCGAGCCGGAGGCCGATCAGATCGGGCACGAAGGTGCGGGCCCCCCGCGGCCCGAGGCTCACCAGCAGGTCGACCGCCGTGCCGGTCTGCACCTCGGCATCGGGACCCGGGCGCTGCGCCAGGATGGCACCGATGGCGTCCGGTGCCGCGACGCGCTCGAGCGTGCCGAGCTGCAGCCCAGCCTCGAGCAGGGCCGCTTCGGCCGACGCGAGATCGGCTTCGCGGCGCACGTCGGGCACGTCGACGGCGGCAACGGCCTCGGCCGGGGCCGCGTACTCGAGATCGACCGTGCGCCGGGGGCGGATCGACGTGCCCGGCCCCGGCTCGATCGACAGCACCGTGCCCGGCGACGCGGCGGCGGGCCTCGAGGTGGCCCGGACGCCCAACTCGAGCGCGCGCAGTTCGTCGATGGCCTTCGTCACGGGCACCCCGACGACGTCGGGCACCGCCACGATGCGATCCTCGAGGTAGCGATCGACGGCTCCGAAGGCGATCAACGTCGCTGCTCCGAGCAGGATCAGCGCCACCGGCCACGCCGGCGCGCGGAGGAACGCGTCGCCCACGCGGGTCAGCCAGGCCATCGGTCCGTGCGGCGGCTCTGCGCCGCTCGTGCCGGGGGAGGCGCCCGCCGCGGCCGCGTCGGCGCCGGCCGGGGTCTCGGCGCCGGGGCCGGCGATGGCGAAGCTCTGGCCGTCGCCGAAGGCCACGTCCACGATGCGGGCCTCGCCGTCGATCCGACGGACGTCGACCGCGCCACGCTCGAGCCCGAGCTCGTCGAGCACGCGGTCGACGGCGCGGTCGCGGGTCGCAGACGCGTCGTCGGGGATGGGCTCCCATACGGCGTAGTGCGCGCCCGGCCGCGACGTCACCTCGTGCATCGTGGTCAGGCCGCTGCGCTGCAGACGCTTGAGCGTGCGTCGGTAGGCCTCGAACGCGGCTTCGCGGTCGGGTGCGAGGTCGAACCAGACGATGCGAACCGGGTTGCCGGTCGGCCCGGTGGCGTCCATCACCGTGCGTTCGCCGTCGCGCTCGAGTTCGCGCAGGACTTCGTAGGTTCCGTCCAGGAGAGACATCAGCGGTCGCTCGAGCCTACCCCGAGCCGAGTGGCGCGGGTCCGCACCCGGAGCCGTGGGTCACGGCCCCCACCGCACCCGAGGGGCCGTGCGGATCGCCGGCGGGCCCGGTCGGGATCCGCACGACGAGCGCGCCGGGATGGCCGGCGCGCTCGAGATGCATACGGATCGGAGCGACGGTGGCGCAGCCTCAGCTGCCGCCGCCTTCGTGCGCCGGGCGGGGATCGATGGGCGGGTGCGAGCGCTCGGGCTCGGTGCGCCGCGTCTCCGGCTCGGACTCGCTGGACTCGGGCTCTTCGGGTTCGCCGGGGGGGCTCGCCTCGCGCTCGGCCG
>CBDUCW010000148.1:0-5873 GCA_965365745.1 uncultured Trueperaceae bacterium | reverse complement strand
CGCCCTCGCGGCGGCCCAGCTCGGCGATCTCGAGGCGGCCTACGCCTACTACCAGCGCACCGCGCGGATGGACCTCGACGACATCAACCGCAACGCGAAGGACGGCGTCCACACGGCGGCGATGGGCGGAACCTGGCTGGGCCTCGTGGCCGGCTTCGGCGGTCTGCGCCTCGACGACGAGGGCGTGCGCTTCAAGCCCCGTCTGCCGAAGGCGTGGGACGGCTACCGCTTCGGCATCCGCGGCCGACGCCTCGAGGTGCACGTCGACGCCGAGCGCGTCCGGTACCGGCTGCTCGAGGGCGCGCCGCTCGAGTTCCGCCACCGCGGCGAATGGCTCCGCGTGACCACCGACGAACCCGCGACCCGGCCCACCCGGCCGCCGCTGCGCGGCGTGATCTTCGACCTCGACGGGGTGCTGACCGACACCGCCGAGCACCACTACCGCGCCTGGCAAGCGCTGGCGGACGGGCTCGACATCCCCTTCGACCGGGAGGCCAACGAGCAGCTGCGGGGCGTGGGCCGGATGGACTCGCTCGAGTTCATCCTGAACCGCAGCGACCGCGGGGCGAGCGCATGGTCCGACGAGGAGAAGCTGCGGCTCGCGACCGAGAAGAACGACCACTACCAAGCGCTGATCGAAGGGATCACGCCCGACGACCTGCTGCCGGGCATCCCGGCGCTGCTCGACGCGCTCGACGGCGCCGGCATCGCCATGGCGATCGGTTCGGCGAGCAAGAACGCTCCGGCCGTGCTCGAACGCCTCGGCATCGCCGAGCGATTCGTCGCCGTCGTGGACGCGCGCGAGGTCGTGCGGGGCAAGCCCGACCCGGAGATCTTCCTGCGCGGCTGCGAGCTGCTCGGACTCGAGCCGGACGCCTGCGTCGGCGTCGAGGACGCCGCCGCCGGCGTGAGCGCGATCGACGCCGCGGGGATCGCCTCGGTCGGCGTCGGCGATCGCGAGCACCTCGGCCACGCGACCCGCGTCGTGCCGTCGCCCGCCGATCTGACGCTCGACGTGCTGCGCGAGGCCTTCGAGGCGGGCCGAGCCGGCTAGCGCGGGACCCACACCGAGGCCGGGCCGGACCGGGGGGCGACGCGGGGCGTCGCCCCCCGACGCGTGTGGGTGGGTTCTCCCTCGCCGTCGTCCGGGCCGAGGGCTAGCGTCGAAGCGAAGGAGGCGGTCGCCGACCTCGCCGATGTCCGCTCCCGTGCCCCCACCGGTGGTGCCCTCGCTGCGGTCCCGCGCCTCGTCGCTCCCGCCGGGCGAGCCCCAGGGATCGTCGCAGGGGGGCGCCGACGTGGCGTGGCACGCGCTCGGTCCCGACGCGGTCGCGGCGCGCCTCGACTCCGACCTCGAGCGCGGACTCGACCCTGCCGACGCCGCCCTGCGGCTCGACCGCTACGGCCCGAACGCGCTCGAGACGCGCGAGGGGCCCGGCTGGCCCGCGGTGCTCGTGCGGCAGTTCCGCGACCCGCTGATCTACGTGCTGCTCGCAGCCGTGGCCCTGTCGCTGACGATCGGCGAGCTCGCCGACGCCCTCGCGATCCTCGCCATCGTGCTCCTGAACGGCGCGCTCGGATTCGTCCAGGAGTGGCGCGCCGAACGAGCGATGGCCGCGCTCCAGCGCATGCTCACGCCCCGGGCGACCGTCGTGCGCGCCGGGCGACCGCGCGAGGTCGAGAGCCGCTCGCTCGTCCCCGGCGACCTCGTGCCCGTCAAGCTGGGCGACCGGGTTCCGGCCGACCTGCGCGTCGTGCAGGCGACCGAGCTCCGCAGCGACGAGGCCCCCTTGACGGGCGAGTCGATGCCGGTCGCCAAGGCGACGGCCGTGACCGGCGCGCGAGCGCCCCTGGCCGAACGTACGTCGCTGCTCCACGCCGGCACGACGGTGGTCCACGGCCGTGGCCGGGGCCTCGTGGTGGCCACCGGCTCCTCGACGGCCTTCGGCCGCGTCGCCGACCTCGCGCGCTCGATCGAGCGCGGACCGAGCCCGCTCCAGCGCAAACTCGTGCGCCTCGGGCGCCAGCTCGGCGCGTTCGCGATCGTCGCCGCGGCCCTGGTCGGCCTCGCCGGCGTTCTCAGCGGCATCTCGTTCACCGCCATGCTGCTCACCGGCATCTCCCTGGCCGTGGCGGTGGTGCCCGAGGGCCTTCCGGCCGTCGTCACCGT
Source organism: uncultured Trueperaceae bacterium (assembly GCA_965365745.1). Lineage (GTDB taxonomy): Bacteria > Deinococcota > Deinococci > Deinococcales > Trueperaceae > CBDUCW01. The sequence continues at coordinate 3,703 of CBDUCW010000148.1, read as the reverse complement.
CACCATGGCGCTGGGCATCCAGCGAATGGTGCGCCGCCACGTGCTCGTGCGCCGGCTGCAGACGGCCGAGGCGCTCGGCGCGGTCACCGTCATCTGCACCGACAAGACCGGCACCCTGACCCGCAGCGACATGGCGGTGGCCGGGGTGTGGACCCCGGCGGGCCTGCACGACTTCGACGAGCTCGTAGCGGGCCGGGACGCCGGGCCGCTGCCCGCCGACCTGCGGGCGCTGTTCCGAAGCGCGGCGATCTGCAACCACGCCGCCTTCGACGACGGGGCGATCCCGGACGGAGGGGCCGGGTGCGGCGATCCGTCGGCGGGAGCAGCGCTCGGCGACCCGACCGAGGTGGCGCTGCTGCGCGCGGCGGCCCGGCTCGGCGTCGACGCGTCCGCGGGCGAGATCGTCGGCGAGGCCTCGTTCACGTCGGCACGAAAGCGCATGACCGTGCTCGAGCGCCGCGGAGCGTCGCTCGTCGCGCACGTCAAGGGCGCCCCGGAGGTGGTGCTGCCGCGCTGCCGCTTCGCGCTCGAGCACGGAGAGGCCCGGGCCTTGAGCGACGACGCTCGGGACGCGGCGGCGGAGATCGCCCGGAGGCTCGCCGACCGGGGCCAGCGCACGCTGCTCCTGGCGCGGCGCGACGTCGATGCGCACGAACCGCCCGAGGCCGCGGCACTCGAGGACGAGCTCACCCTCCTCGGCATCGTGGGCCTGCGCGACCCGCCCCGACCCGAGGTCCAGGGAGCGCTTTGCACGGCGCGCGCGGCCGGCATCCGGGTCGTCATGGTCACCGGCGACGCGCCCGGCACGGCCCGCGCCATCGCCGACGAGATCGGCCTCGACGCCCCGCGCGTCGTGGCCGGACCCGAACTCCAAGACGCCAGCGAGGCGGACCTGCGGCAGGCGCTCGACGACGGCGCGATCTTCGCGCGCGTCGCGCCGGAGCACAAGCTCCGCCTCGTCGAACGGCTGCAGGACGACGGCGAGATCGTCGCCATGACCGGCGACGGCGTGAACGACGCGCCGGCCCTGAAGCAGGCGGACGTCGGCATCGCCATGGGCGTGCGCGGGACGGACGTCGCGCGCGGCGCCGCCGACGTGGTCCTCACCGACGATCACTTCGCCTCGATCGTCGCCGGCGTCGAAGAGGGCCGGCGGCAGTACGACGCCATCCGCAAGTTCGTGCGCTACCTGCTCAGCGCGAACAGCGGCGAGGTGCTGGCCATCGCGGGCGGCCTCGCCTTCGGCTGGCCGCTGATCCTGCTTCCGGTGCAGATCCTGTGGATCAACCTGGTGACCGACGGCGCGTCGGCCCTCGCCCTCGGCCTCGAACCTTCCGAGCCGGGCACGATGCGGCGACCGCCGCGCGATCCCGGCGACGCCCTGCTCGACCGGCGCGGACTGATCGCGGTGGCCCTCTACGGTCTGTGGCTCGCCGGCGCCACCCTGGTCCTGTACCGGATGTTCCTGCCGCTCGACCTCGACCTGGCCCGCACGGCGGCGTTCACCGGCCTCGTCGTCATGGAGAAGGCGGCGGTGTTCGGATTCCGTTCGCTGCGCGTACCGCTCCTTCGCCTGGGGCCGTTCGGCAACCCGTGGCTGGTGGCCGCCGTCGCGGGGACGCTCGGGTTGCAGGTGGCGGCGGTCTACCTGCCGGGGCTGCAGGCGGTGCTGCACACCGTGCCGCTGCACGCCGACGCCTGGGGCCCCATCCTGCTGCTCGCCCTGCCCCCGCTGCTCGTGCCCGAACTCGTCAAGATCGTTCTTCTGCGCCGGGAGGCGACGAAGACGACGCCGCTTGCCGCTGGCCGCGGCTCCCCGTGACCACCGCCCAGGTCGTCTGCCAGGCGTGGGTGCGCCCTGCGACGTGCCGGCGGAACGCGTCCGCGAGCCGCTCCACCTCGTCGGCGCCGAGCCGTTCGCCGAGCCGTGCAGCGAAGCTGGGGTCGCTCGACGCGGCCGCGCGCCCAGGTCCGTTCGCGGCCCCCGGTGCGGTCGAGGGCGTTCCCGGCTGCGGTGGGAACCAGGCGTCGACGCGGTGCCCGGGAACCAGCCGGTCGACGCGCTCGCTGCGCGCGGCGATCCGGACCTCGGACAGCCCGGCCTGCTCGAGCGCGGCCTGCGCCCCTTCGGGCGTCCAGCGGAAGCGCGGCGTCGACGCCTGGTAGAGGGCGTCCTCGGCGTCGCGCGCGCGACGCCGCAGTTCGTCGGGCACGGCCCCCTCGGGCACGAGCTCGACGATGCGCTGGGACCGGAGGGGGACGCGCTCGAGCAGGGCGAGCCGTCCGCCCGGCCGAAGCCGGGCCGCGAGGAGCCGCGCCCACGGCGCGAGCGCGTCCTCGGCGTCGGCCATCGCGAGCAGCACCCCGCGACCGACCACCGCGTCGAACGCGAGCGGTTTCTCCGCGGCCGGGTCGAGCGCCGCGAGGCGGGCATCCAGCGCGGCGCCGAGCGCGCCTGCGTCCCGCGGATCGGACTCGACCACGACGGGTCGTCGCAGCTCCGGAAGCGCCGCGGCCTGCTCCCGAAGGGCCGCGGCCGCCTCGGAGTCGCGGACCACGCTCCACACCTGGCCCTCGGGCGTGCGGCGCACGGCCTCCCAGGTCAGCAGACCGCTGCCCGCGTCGAGATCCAGGACCACGCCGTGCCGCGGGAGCGCGGCGGCGTCGAGCACCGCGTCGCGGAGCTCGCCCAGCGTCGCGCCGTGCCCCGAGATCGTCCGTTGCAGCCAGCGGTCGGTGGCGCGGTCGGTCGGTCCGGTGCTGAAGATCTCGGGCGGTCCGTCGGCGTCCCGCTCGAGCATGGCCGCCAGCTGCGCCTCGCGCCGCCGGGCCACGGCGTCCCGCACCGCGGCCTCGTAGCCCTGATCCGAGGGCTGGTAGAACACGTTCCCCTGCAAGGCGTCGGGCAGGTACTGCTGGGCGACCCAGTGGTCGCGGTAGGCGTGCGGGTAGAGGTAGCCCACCCCGTGGCCGAAGCCGTCGTGGTCGCGGGAGGCGTCCTTCAGCGGATCGGGGACGTCGCTGTCGGCCTCGGCCTCGACCGCGGCCAGCGCGTCGAAGAACCCCAGGGTGCTGTTCGACTTGGGGGCGGTGGCGAGCACCAAGGTCGCCTGTGCGAGGTGGTAGCGACCCTCGGGCATTCCGACCCGGTCGAAGGCCTGGGCGGCCGCCTGCACCCGCACAAGGGCGTCGGGATCGGCCAGCCCGATGTCCTCGGAGGCGAGGATCAGCAACCGCCGCAGGATGTAGCGAGGATCCTCGCCGGCGTAGACCATCTTCGCGAGCCAGTAGAGCGACGCGTCGGGGTCGCTCCCGCGCACCGACTTGATGAACGCGCTGATGGTGTCGAAGTGGGCGTCGCCCTCCTTGTCGTAGAGCACCGCGCGCTGCTGGATCGACTCCTCGGCCACGGAGCGATCGATGCGGATCCGGCCCGCGTCGTCGGCCTCGGTCGTCGTGACCGCGAGCTCGAGCGCATTGAGCACCGCCCGGGCGTCGCCGTTCGCCACGTCGACGAGGTGGTCGAGCGCGTCGTCGTCGATCGCCACGTCCAGCCGGCCGAAGCCCCGCTCGCGGTCGGCCAGCGCCGCCCGCGCGATGCGGCGCAGCGACGCGGCGCCCAGCGGTTCGAGCCGGAAGATCCGGCTCCGCGACACCAGCGCCGAGTTGACCTCGAAGTACGGGTTCTCGGTCGTCGCACCGA
>CBDUCW010000147.1:0-5884 GCA_965365745.1 uncultured Trueperaceae bacterium | reverse complement strand
CCATCGAGCCCGTAGCCGTACTCGGGGCGCGTCACTTCCTCGGCGTAGGTGGGGCTGACGGTGGTCACGTGGTGGGCGTAGCCGAGCCCGGCCTGCATCGCGTTCGCGCTGCCGAAGTGGTTCATGTACCCGTCGGCCGCGGCGCCGGGGAGGCGCAGCCACCAGCAGACGGCCTCGCGGTCGCCGACCCCCTGGTACTGGACGTTGTGCACGGTGTAGACGCTCGGCGTGCCCGGCCAGCCGTCCGGCAGGTGCCAGCCGTGCTCGAGGACGAGCGGCAGGAATCCGGTGTGCCAGTCGTTCGCGTGCACCACGTCGGGCGTGAAGGCGATGCGGTCGGCCACCGGCGGCACGGCCCGGCTGAAGCGCGCGAAGCGCCGCAGATCGTCGTCGTAGCCGTAGAGCCGTTCGCGCCGGAAGTCGTCGTGGCCGACGAAGGCGTAGCGGACGCCGTCGCGCTCGAGCGTGCCCACGCCCACGGCTTCGGTCCCGCCGGCGAAGGGCGCGTCCACGTCGCCGATCCACAACGGAGCGGGATCGGCGGCGAGCGTGGCGTACCAGGGCGACACCACGAGCACGTCGTGACCCAGGCGGGCCAGGGCGGCAGGCAGCGCGCCCACGACGTCGGCGAGCCCGCCGGTCTTGCTGAACGGGTAAACCTCGGACGAAGCGAAGAGAATGCGCATCGGGTCCGAGTATACGGGCGGACACCGTCGACATGGCTACCGTCGCAGTCCGTGCGCGCGACTATACTTTGGCCCGTATGCGTATTCCCTCGCGCAGCGCTCTGCGCACCCTCGCACCCCCACGCGCACCCTCGATGGAGGACCGATGAAACGCCGCTGGCTCTTCGCGAGCCTCGCTGCCCTGATGATTTCGACCCTCATGGTCTACGGTCAGGTGTCGCGGGACTTCGCCTCCGATTTTCTCGACAACCCCACCGCACGAGCGCTCGTTCAGACCTACGGCGCACTCACGTCCGAGTACCTGAACGACGTCGACGACGAGGTCCTGCTCCAGGGCGCGATCACCGGCATGATCGAAGCGCTGGACGATCCCTTCTCGTACTACCTCAAGCCCAAGGACGCCGCCCGCGAGGTCCAGGACCGCTCGGGCAGCTTCGAGGGGATCGGCGCCGTGTTGACGACCCGCAACCGCCAGACCGGCAAGGGCGTCGAGATCCTCAACGTCTACCGCGGCGGCCCGGCGTCGAACGCCGGTGTGCAGCGCGGCGACATCTTCGTCGAGGTCGACGGCGTCGACGTGCGGGAGGCCACCACGCTCGAGGTCGTCGACCTCGTGCGCGGGCCCGGCGGAACCACGGTGTCGATCACCTTCCGGCGCCCCGGCGTCGACGAGCTCGTGTCGTTCGACATCGTGCGCGACACGATCGAGATCATCAACGTGACCTCGACCGAGCTGCCCGATGACCTCGGGTACGTCAACCTGCGCTCCTTCGGGGCCACAAACGTCTACGACCAGATGGTCGAGCAGATCGATGCGCTCGTGGACGACGGCGCACGAGGGCTCGTGCTCGACCTGCGCGACAACGGCGGCGGCCTGCTGTCGCAGGGCGTGCTCATCGCCGACGAGTTCCTGGCCGAAGGCGACATCGTGCTCCAGCGGGCGCGCGGCGTCACCCGCCTCTACGCGTCGGCCGACGAAGCCGCGCGCGACCTTCCCCTCGTCGTGCTCGTCAACGACAACAGCGCCTCGGCCTCCGAGATCGTCGCCGGTGCGCTGCAGGAGAACGGGCGGGCGCTCGTCGTCGGCGAAGAGACCTTCGGCAAGGGCGTGGCGCAGTCGGTCGTGCAGCTCAACGACGGCGGCCAGCTCGCCTACACCTCGTTCGAATGGCTGACCCCGAACCGGCGCAGCATCGCCGGCCAAGGGATCGTGCCGGACGTCTTCGCCGAGGACACCCGCTTCCCCAACGTGATCAGCGTCGAAGGGCAGGGCGCCGACCCCGGGAGCGAAATCTCGATCGTCGTCGGCGGCGAGACGGTGGGCACGACCGTCGCCAACGAGGACGGCGAGTTCGAGTTCGTCACCACGGGCCCGCGGCCGCAGCTCTCCGAGGTGCAGGGCGAGGCCATCGTCGACCTCGAGGGCGACACCGCCCTGCGGACGGCGATCGATACGCTCGTGCAGCAGATCGACGCGGCGCAGAACTGAGCGTCGCGCCATGCCCGGCTCCGTCACGCCCGCGGCCGTTCCGGTCCGGGCGTGACGCGCATGGGACGGCCGAGGGCGGCCGGCCCGAGCGTCGCGACCCCGTGAACGCGGCCCGATGATCGAAGTCGAAGGCCTCCGCAAGGTCTACGGTCGCCTCGTGGCCGTGGACGACCTGAGCTTCACGGCGGCAGCCGGCGAGGTGCTGGCGCTGCTGGGGCCGAACGGGGCGGGCAAGTCGACCACGATCAAGGCGATCACCGGGCTGCTGCGGCCCAGCGCCGGGACGATCCGGCTGGCGGGGCACGACGTGCTCCGACGGGGCGTCGATGCGAAGGCGCAGCTCGGCTACGTGCCCGATCGGCCCTACCTGTACCAGAAGCTCACCGGTCGCGAACTGCTGCGCTTCCTCGGTCGCCTGCGGAAGGTCGCCGACGCCGAGGCCAAGGCGCAGGCGTGGCTCGAGCGCTTCGATCTCGAGCGGGTCGCGAACGAACGCATCGAGCACTACTCGCACGGGATGCGGCAGAAGCTGACCTTCGCGGCGGCGCTGCTGCACGAGCCGCCGGTGCTCGTCATCGACGAACCGATGGTCGGTCTCGATCCGCGCGCCGCCCGCCAGGTGCGCGCGCTGATGCGGGCCCACGCCGACGACGGCGGCACGGTGCTGTTGACCACCCATTCCATGGAGGTCGCGCAGGCGGTCAGCGACCGCGTGCTGCTGCTCGCCGACGGCCGACGGGCGGCCGAGGGCACCATGGCGCAGCTTCGCGCGCGCGTGGGGCGCAGCGACGCCGACCTCGAAGCGATCTTCCTGCAGATCACCGAGGAGGAACGGCTCGCGTCGCCGCCGGCGACGGCCGACGAGGGCAGCCCGTGACCCTGCTGGCCATGCGCGCGCGAGGCGTGTGGAACGGCGTGCGCGCGCAGCCCGGGCGCTGGCTCGTGGCGGGGGTCGTCCTCGCCGGCGTCTACGCCGGACTGTTCGCGGCGACGCGCCGTGCGTTGCGCTTCCTCGACCGCCTGCCCGACATCGGCACCATCGCCGACGCGGTGGCGCAGCGGTCGCTCGAGACGCTGTTCCTGCTGCTGATGCTCGGCGTGGCGTTCAGCGTGCTCACCACGGCCGTCACCACGCTCTACGACGGCACCGACCTGCCCTTCCTGCTGGCGCTGCCGATCGGGGCGCGGCGGGTCTTCGAGCTCAAGGTGGCCGAGACCTACCTGAGCTCGGCGTTGCTCCCCTTCGTGTTCACGCTGCCGGTGCTCGCGGCGATCGGCGTCGAGCGGGGGGCGCCGCCCGGCTACTACCCGGTGGCCGTCGCGGCGACCCTGGCGCTGTACGCCATCCCGGTGGCTCTCGGAGCGCTGCTCGCGCTGGTGCTCATGCGCGTGTCGCCGGCCGGCCGGGTCAAGGAGGTCGCCAACGCCGTCAGTGTCGTGGTCGCGGCGGCGCTGATCTTCGCGCTGCGGGCGCTGCGCCCCGAGCAGCTCACCGCGCTCTCGCCCGAGGAGTTCGAGCGCCTGCTGCGGGCCTTCGCCCGCTTCGAGCTCGGCGCCTCGCCGACGAGCTGGGCGTCGGGCGCCGTCTGGCAGGCCCTGGGCGGCGGCGTGCCGGCGTCGGCCTTCGCGCTGGCCGCGATGTCGGTCGCGCTGCTGTGGGGCGTGGCCGGGGTCGCCGCCTTGGCCTACCGCCAGGGGTGGATGCGGGCGCTCGACCAGACGCGCCTCGAGCTCGACCCCACCGTCCGCCCGGCGGCTCGCTGGGAGCGCCCCCTGGCGCGCCTGGGCCGGGTCGGCGCGGTCGTGATCAAGGACCTGCGGCTCGTGCTCCGCGACCCGAGCCAGTGGTCGCAGCTGCTCGTGCTCGTCGCGCTCGCCGGGGTCTACCTGGTCTCGGCCGGCGCGATCGACGTCGGCGTGCAGCGCTTCCGCGACGCACTCGGAGCGCTCAACCTGATGTTTCTCGGCTTCCTGCTCGCCGGCGTCGGCGTGCGCACGGCGTTTCCAGCCGTGTCGCTCGAGGGCGAAGGGTTCTGGATGCTGCGGACCGGCCCGATCCCGAGCTGGAAGATCGTCGCCGCCAAGTTCGCCGCCGCGCTCCCGCCGATGCTCGTGCTCGGCGGTGGCCTCGGCTACGCGGCGGCGCGCCTGATCGACGTGTCGCCGGCCTTGGCGCCGGCGTCGCCGCTGGCCGGCGCCTGCGCCGCGGTCGCCGTCACCGGGCTCGGAGTGGGCCTGGGCGCGGCGTTCCCGCGCTTCGACGCCACCACGCCAGCCGAGGTGCCGTTGTCGCCGGGAGGATTCCTCTACATGAGCCTGTCGCTGGCCTACGCGGCGCTGCTGACCGTGGCGCTGGCCTATCCGGCGTACCGGATCGTGGGGCCCGATCGCGACTTCCGCTGGAGCGACCCCGAGGGGCTCGTCGTCGTGGCGGTTGTGCTCGCACTTACGGCGTTGACGACGCTGGTGCCGCTGTGGTTCGGGAGCCGGAGCTTGGCCCGCAACGACCGGACGCGCTGACGCACGAGGTCGGGTCCAGGACGCCCTACCAGCGCAAGCTGACGCCGAAGCCGATCACCTGGCGGGCGGAGGAGACCTCGAGCCCGGTCTCGAAGCTGGCGAAGGGCGTGACCGCGAAGCCGACGGTCGCGTTCAGGGAGGGCACGGGCGCGTCGGAGAGGGCGGTGGGGAAGTCGACCCGTCCGGCCAGGTCGAGCGCGACCGGACCGAACTCGTAGCGCAGGCTCACCTCGTTGCTCAGGGCCTGGATCTCGCCGGCCGCGTCGATGTTGCCGATGCGGAGGCTCGCGAACACGCCCTCGGTGAGGTACTGGCCGACGCGCAGCGACACGCTGAAGGGATCCTCGAGCGTGCCCGAGAGCAGGCTCGAGATGCGGCTCGTCCGGAGCTCCAGCACGTCGACCCCGAGGGCGTCCCCGAGTGCCTGTTGGAGCTCGGTGAGGAACAGCAGATCGACGGCGGTGTCGAACGCCGACTGGGCGACCGTGGTCGCCAAGTCGCCCTCGAAGGCGGCCGCTGCCCCCAGATCGACCCGGCCCAGGGTGACGAGCTGAAGCAGTTCGTCGTTGGCCAAGGCTCGCGGCGACGTGGCCGCCGGACCGCCCTCGACTTCCACCCGCGCCGTACTGGCGAGTTCGGGGTCGACCTCGACCGCGAACGGACGCGCTTGCCCCGGCGTCGCCTGCACCTCGCCGTCGATCGACAGGGTCACGTCGAAGCGCGGCCCGTCGCGCGGTTCCACGAAGCGGAGCGTTCCGCCGCTCGCGGTGACGGCGCTCGTCTCGAAGCTCGTCGCCGCGAGGAGCTCGAGCCGGGGGAAGACGCCGCGCGAGCGCTCGAAGACGGCCCGGGCGGTTCGCAGCGCGAAGTCGCGGCCCGAGAAGCGCACGTTCCCGCGGATCGCCTCGGCCGTTCCCTCGAGGGTCGGCTCGGCCGCGGTGCCGCGCAGGGTCAGGTCGGCGCGGGCTTCGAGGCTCCCGAAGTTCTCGTCGAGCGTCAGCGAGCGGGGCGCCCGCACCCGCAGGGCGTCGAAGCGGACGCGTTCGCGGGCCGCGCGCCGAACTCATCGAGGCGGCCCGTGCGGCGCTCAAGGGCGAGGTCCTGGAGCTTCCTCCCGACAGCCTGGGGCAGGAGGGGCGCCCACCGGGGCCGGAAGCCACTCCCCTTCGCAGCCTCGATGAGGTGGAGG
>CBDUCW010000146.1:0-5927 GCA_965365745.1 uncultured Trueperaceae bacterium | reverse complement strand
GTCCATCACAGCATCACGATGCGGCTGGTCGAATGAGTAGTGCTTGAGGTTGCCGGCCCAGTAGCGCAGTACGCGCCCAAGCTCCTCCGGGCTGAGTGAAATTTCGACCGGTCGCGCCGGTAGTTGCTGCGCGACCTCGGCAATCTGGCGGCGCATTTGGGCTTTGTGACCGGCGCCGCGGCGAGCGAACCCGGTCGGAGGCGCGATCGGCACCGCCCGGGCGCTCAGCGGATGCTCGCCTGCTGCCCCGTTCCCGCGTAGTTCACGAACACCGTCTTGAGTTCGGTGAAGAAGTGGATCCCCTCTTGGCCCATTTCGCGGGGGCCGACCCCCGTCGCCTTGCTTCCGCCGAAGGGGAGCCCGGCTTCGCCGCCGATCGTGGGCTCGTTGACGTGCACCATGCCGGCCTCGATGTCGCGCACGTAGCGCATGATCCGGTTGACGTCGCGGCTGAAGAGGCTCGCCGCGAGGCCGTACTCGACGCCGTTCGCCATGGCGATCCCCTCGTCGAGGTCGCGGCAGCGTGCCACGGACAGCACCGGGCCGAAGACCTCTTCGCGGAAGATGCGCATGTCGGGGCGCACGTCCCGGAAGATCGTCGGCTTGACGAAGTAGCCTCCGCCCTCGACCGCGGAACCGCCGGTGACGAGGGTGGCGCCCTCCGAGCGCGCGATGTCGATGTACTCGAGGTCGGTGGCGAACTGGCCCTCGTCGACCGCCGGCGCGAGGTCGCTGGCCTCGTCGAGGCCGGGGCCGATGCGCAGCCCCTCGGCCTTGGCCACGAGTCGCTCGAGGAGCTCGTCGGCGACGTCCTCGTGTGCCACGACCCGGCTCGTCGCGGTGCAGCGCTGGCCGGTCGCACCGAAGGCGCCCGATGCGATGGCGGTGGCCGCGGCATCGAGGTCGCCGTCCTCCATCACGATCACGGCGTTCTTGCCGCCCATCTCGAGCGTCACCGGGATGCCGCGCGGTGCAGCACGGGTGTGGATGCCCATGCCGACCCCGTTCGAGCCCGTGAAGCTGATCGCCTTGACGTCCGGGTGGTCGACGATGGCGTTCCCCACCTCGCCGCCCGGGCCCACGACGAGGTTGACGACGCCCGGCGGGCAGCCCGCCTCCTCGAGGATGTCGACGAGCAGCGCGGCGGTCGCCGGGGTCAGCGAGGCCGGCTTGAGCACCACGGTGTTGCCGGCGACGATCGCCGGCGCCACCTTCCACACCGGGATCGCCCAGGGGAAGTTCCACGGCGTGATCAGGCCGACCACGCCGAGCGGCTCGCGCACGGTGTAGGCGTGGACGTCCCGCACTTCGCTCGGCAGCGTCTGACCGCCGAGGCGGAAGCCCTCGCCGGCGTAGTACTCGAGCAGGCTGATCCCCTTGCGCGCCTCGCCGCGCGACTCGCGGATGATCTTGCCCTCCTCGAGCGTCATCGTGCGGGCGATCTCCTCGAGGCGGCGCTCGGCGATCTCGGCAGCCCGGCGCAGCACCCGGCCGCGCTCGGGGGCGGGGGTGCCGCGCCAGGCGGGCAGAGCTTCCTTCGCTGCCGCGACGGCGTCCTCGGCGTCGACGGCCGAGGCCGCGCCGAGTTCGGCCAGCACTTCGTCGGGTGCGGCGGGGTTCACGAGTCGGATGCGGCGGTCGCCGCGGCCGTCGCGCCAGCTTCCGCCGATGTAGGTGCTGGATCGGAGATCGAGGGTGGACTGGCTCACGCGGGCCTCCTGAGGAACATGGGTCGGGGACGGGGCCAAGCGCCCCACGGGGCCTCCGCCTGTGTCGACGGCTGCGCTCCGGGCGCGTGGTAGAAAACGGGGTCTGGGCTACAGTAACGCATCGCCATTCGGCGCCCCCACCACGCCCGCGGAGGTGACCTGCGCCTGTTTGACAGAATATTCATTCGTGGGTAAAAACATGCCCACTCCGCGGCGGACGAGACGACACGCCCCCACCGTTCCCGCGAGGGTCCCACCTCCAATTCGACCGCCGGCCCGACCGGCCCCGTAGCGCTCGAGGCCTCGAGCGTGGAGCTTGGCCCATTCCCCCTCCATCGACCGCCCCACCGGCTCCCCCGCGGACTCCGCTCCCCAACCCCCGCCCGTCGGCCGTCCCGCGCGGCACCGACCCGAAAGGATCCACCATGGCACGCACCGTCAAAGGCGGCCTGATCCAGGCCTCCAATCCGATCCCCGGAGACAGCGACCTTCAGAAGATCAAGAAGGCGATGATCGACAAGCACCTTCCGATGATCGAGCAGGCGGGGCGCGAAGGCGTGCAGGTGCTGTGCCTTCAGGAGATCTTCTACGGTCCGTACTTCTGCCCCTCGCAGGACGCCGCCTGGTACTCGACCGCCGAGCCGATTCCGGACGGTCCGACCACGCAGATGATGATGGAGCTCGCCAAGCAGCACGGCATGGTCATCGTCGTGCCGATCTACGAAGAGGACATCACCGGCGTGTACTACAACACCGCAGCGGTGATCGACGCCGACGGCACCTACCTGGGCAAGTACCGCAAGACCCACATCCCCCACGTCGCCGGCTTCTACGAGAAGTTCTTCTTCCGCCCCGGGAACCTCGGCTACCCCGTGTTCGAGACCGCGTTCGGAAAGATCGGCGTCTACATCTGCTACGACCGGCACTTCCCCGAAGGCGCGCGCGCCCTCGGGCTCAACGGCGCCGAGATCGTGTTCAACCCCTCGGCGACGGTGGCCGGCCTGTCGGAGTACCTCTGGCGCCTCGAGCAGCCCGCCCACGCGGTCGCCAACGGCTACTACGTCGGTGCCATCAATCGCGTCGGGCACGAGCAGCCCTGGGACATCGGCGAGTTCTACGGACAGAGCTACTTCGTGAACCCGCGCGGGCAGTTCGTGGCCGAGGGCAGCCGCGATCAGGACGAACTGATCACCGCCGACCTCGACCTCGACATGATTCGCGAGGTTCGGGACCTGTGGCAGTTCTATCGCGACCGTCGACCCGACCAGTACGACGATCTGACGAGGGCCTGAGCGCGGGCCGATGGAACCCACCCGCCTGAGCCACGAGGAGCTGACCGAGCGCTTCACCGAGCTCGACCCGCCCCTGACCGCGCGCGAGGCACGCATCGAAGCGAACCGCTGCCTCTACTGCTTCGACGCCCCCTGCATCGCGGCCTGCCCCACGTCGATCGACGTGCCGACCTTCATCCGCAAGATCGGCACCGGCAACACGCTCGGTGCCGCCACGACGATCCTCGAGGCGAACCTCATGGGGGCGACCTGCAGCCGGGTCTGCCCGGTCGAGGAGCTCTGCGAGGGTGCCTGCGTGCTGGGCGGAGACCACAAGCCGATCGAGATCGGCCGCCTCCAGCGCTTCGCGATGGACCACATCTACGAGCGCGGCACCGTGCCCTTCGATCCGGCGCCGTCGACCGGCAAGCGCATCGCCGTCGTCGGCGCCGGCCCGGCCGGCCTGAGCTGTGCCGGCGAGCTCGCCAAGCTGGGCCACGACGTCACCGTGTTCGAGAAGCGCGACCTCGCCGGCGGTCTCAGCACCTACGGCATCGTGGTGATGCGCGAGCCGATCCGCGTCGCCCTCGAGGAGGTCGCCTTCATCGAGAAGCTCGGCGTGACCGTGCGCACCGGCGTCGACGTCGGCACGGACGTGAGCGCGACGGAGCTGCTCGAGACCTTCGACGCCGTGTTCCTCGGCGCCGGAATGGGCTCGGTGCCCGACCTCGGCATCCCCGGGGAGGAGCTCACCGGCGTCACCGAAGCGCTGTCGTTCATCGCCGAGACCAAGCTCGCCGAGAAGGAAGGGCTCGACCGTCTCCAGAGCCTCCCGATCGGGCGCGAAGTGGCCGTGATCGGTGCGGGCAACACCGCCATCGACGCCGCCACCATCGCCCGTCGCCTCGGCGCCGAGCGCGTGACGATCGTCTACCGCCGCGGGCTCGACCAGGCCCCGGCCTACGACTTCGAGATCGACTTCATCAAGCTCGAGGGCGCCGAGTTCCGAACCCTCGCCCAACCCGTCGAGATCCTCGGCGAGAACGGGCGCGTGACGGGCCTCAGGTGCGTCCGCATGGAACTCGGAAATCCCGGCCCCGACGGACGTCCGCAACCGATCCCGGTCCCCGACAGCGAATTCACCATCCCCTGCGATCAGGTGATCAAGGCGATCGGCCAGCACAAGCTCGCCAGCCTGTTCGAGGCCTTCGATCTCGCCACCGAGCGCGGCTACGTCACGGTCGACGACGAGCTCCGCACCAGCAACCCGAAGGTCTTCGCCGGCGGCGATTGCATCCGGATCGTCGGCGAGGCCATGACCGTCACCGCCACCGAGGACGGCAAGATCGCCGCGCGGGCGATCGACGGCTGGCTCGCGCCCGCCGCGGCCGCCGACTGACCCCTCCCGCATCCGCGATCGCCCCCTGAGAGCGAGGCACATCTCCAGCATGGCAGACCTCAGCACCACCTTCGCGGGGATCCGTTCGCCCAACCCCTTCTGGTTGGCGTCGGCCCCCCCGACCAACAGCGCCTACCAGGTGAACAAGGCCTTCGAGTACGGCTGGGGCGGTGCCGTTTGGAAGACCATCGGCGCACCCGTCCTCAACGTCAGCAGCCGCTACGGCGCACTCGAGTACGCCGGCAACAAGCTCGTCGCGATCAACAACGTCGAGCTGATCAGCGACCGGCCGCTCGAGGTGAACCTGCGCGAGATCCGCGAGGTCAAGGAGCTCTGGCCCGACCGCGCCGTCATCGTGTCGGCGATGGTCGAGAGCAAGGCCGAAGCCTGGCAGGACATCGTCCACAAGATCGAGGACACCGGTGCCGACGGCATCGAGCTCAACTACGGCTGCCCGCACGGGATGTCCGAGCGGGGGATGGGCGCGGCGGTGGGCCAGGTCCCCGAGTACTGCTCGATGATCACCCAGTGGGCCACCGACGCGGCCTCGATCCCGGTGATCGTCAAGCTGACGCCCAACGTCACCGACATCGTCCCGCCGGCGCAGGCCGCCGTGGCCGGGCGCGCCGACGGGCTCAGCCTGATCAACACGATCAACTCGATCGTCGGCGTCGACCTCGACAACTTCCAGCTGCGGCCGAACATCGGCGGCAAGGGCTCGCACGGCGGCTACGCCGGGCCGGCCGTGCGGCCGATCGCGCTGCACATGCTCTCGCAGGTCGCGGGGCTCGACGAGGTGCGCCGCGGGGCGAACGGGACGTCGATCCCCGTCAGCGGCATGGGCGGCATCCAGACCTGGCGCGACGCGGCCGAGTTCCTGCTTCTCGGCGCGACGAGCCTGCAGGTCTGCACCGCCGTCATGCACTACGGCTTCCGCATCATCGAGGACCTCACCGACGGCCTGTCGAACTGGCTCGACGAGAAGGGCGCGAGCTCGATCGACGAAGTGATCGGTGCGGCCCTGCCGCGCATCAGCCACTTCGGCGATCTCGACCTCAGCTACCGCGTCGCCGCGCGCATCGACCCCGAGACCTGCATCAACTGCAACCTCTGCTACGTCGCCTGCGACGAGGGTGCGCACCAGTGCATCGACCTCACCGTCGACGGCGTGAAGATCGACCCCTCGGTCTACAGCGGCCCGACCAAGCCGATCCCCGTCGTTCGCGAGGACGACTGCGTCGGGTGCAACCTCTGCTCGCTGGTGTGCCCGGTCGACGGCTGCATCTCGATGGTCGAGCTGCCGTCGGGGCGCGACTCCGTGACCTGGAACGAGCTGACCACCAAGCGCCCCGAGGTCCTCGAGTGGGACGCGATGGAGCGCTACCGCGACGAGAAGGGGATCGACATCCACTGACGCCAGCGTCGCGCCGGGCAAGCGCCCGGCGCGAGGGCGGTTCCGCGCCCGGCGCGGCCGAGACTCCCCCCGGAACCCCTCGACGTCCGCACCAACGCCCCCCGCCCCCGCCCCCCCCCCCCCCCCCCCCCCCC
>CBDUCW010000145.1:0-5970 GCA_965365745.1 uncultured Trueperaceae bacterium | reverse complement strand
GCGCGGGTCGTCGACGATCTCGACGGCTTCGTGCCCCGCCGTCGGACATCGCCGAGCTTCCCACGATGCAGTTCCTCGCGTACGGCCGAAACGGCGGCGATCTCGTCCGTGGATCGCTGGTCCTGAGCGACGCCCTGTTCGTTCCGGTGAGGTTCCTTCCCCTTACCGCTGCGGCCCTGGCCGTCACGGTGCGGTACCTGCTCGACGGGACGATCCGAGCGCGCGGTGCGATGGGCATGGACGAGGCCGTGCCCGACGCGGACCGCTTCGCGGCCGACTTCATGGAGCTGCTCCCCTCGGCCGCTCCCGGGGAACCTCTGTTCACGATGCGCGTCGAGTCCGCATAGACCTCCGCACGGGTAGGAGAATCCACCCTTTCCCGTGGGCTTCCTTCCGCGCATGGTGCAGGCACCACAGATGGGTCGGAGGGAGAGTGCGCCATGCCCGAACGCCGTGCCGGTGCCGTCCTTTTCGCTGTCCTCCTCTTGCTTCTCGCGCTGGCGCTGGTGGGCTGCGACACGTTTACGCTCGGGCGGCCCACGCCCGACGAACTCGCCCCCGCGGCCGCGAACTCCGTCGAGTTGACCCCGATGGAGGAACTCGGCGCCGAACTGTTCTTCGACAAGATCTCGGATCCTTCGTGGGTCTCCTGCGCCACCTGCCACGACCCGAAGGTCGGCTGGACCGGGCCCGTGGCGGGGATCAATCTGCACGGCGCCGTGTATCAGGGTGCGGAGCCGACGCGGTTCGGCAACCGCAAACCCCCGTCGTCGGCCTACGCCACCTTCAGCCCGATCTTGCACCTCACCGCGGACGAGGAGTTCGTCGGCGGAAACTTCTGGGACGGACGGGCGACGGGTGAGGCCCTCGGCAATCCGGCCGCCGATCAGGCGCTGGGGCCGTTCCTGAACCCGGTCGAGCAGAACATGCCCTCGGCCGAAGCGGTGTGCGAGGCCGTGGCGGACGCGAAGTACACCGACCTCTACGAAACCGTCTGGGGCGAACCGGTGGCCTGCTCCGGCACCGAGGCCGAGGTCGCGTACGACCGGATCGGCCTGTCCATCGCGGCCTTCGAAGGCTCCGCGGCGGTCAGCCCGTTCAGCTCCAAGTTCGACGCCTATTGGGACGCCTGCCTCGACGCGGGCATCCCGCCCGAAACGTGCGCCACGGCCTCCGGCGACAAGGACGTCCTCGACCCCGACGGTCTCTTCTCGCAACAGGAGTTCGACGGGCTCGTCGAGTTCGGCGAGTACTGCGCCTCGTGCCACACGAGCCACGCCGACGACCCCGACGCGTACCCGCTGTTCACCGACTTCACCTACGCCAACATCGGCGTGCCGCGGAATCCGGAGAACCCGTTCTACGACATGGACGAGGTCTTCCTGGACGACGGATCGCCCATCAACCCGCTCGGCGCCGCCTACATCGACTACGGCCTCGGCGACTTCCTCCGTTCGCGGCCGGAGTACGCGGCGTTCGCATACGAGAACGACGGCAAGTTCAAGACCCCGACGCTCCGCAACGTCGACCTCCGCCCCGGCAAGGGCTTCCCCAAGGCCTACATGCACAACGGCGTGTTCAAGAGCCTCGAGGAGGTCGTGCACTTCTACAACACGCGCGATGTGCCCGAGGAAGAGTGGGCGCCTCCTGAGGTGGATCGCAACGTCAACCGCGACATCCTCGAAGGCGTTCCGCTCGGCAACCTCGAGCTCGACGCGAACGCCGAAGCGGCGATCGTGGCCTTCCTGAAGACGCTCAGCGACGGGTACCGCTAGCCCTCCTTCGCGGGCCGGGGCCGCGCTCGTCGCCCTTCGGTCGACCGCGACAAGCACTGGCGCGATCTGCGAAACGCGGGTCGCGCCGGACTCGTTCTCGGCGCGTGCAGCCCGGGCGAACGCGGTCCGCGGGGAACGTGATGCGCGAAGGAGCTCGATCGCGGCCGAAGCACGGGGGCGCGAACGTCCGGGGCGGGCGACGCCTCGGCCGTCATGCATCCGATCGACGCTTCCGCGCATACCCATGGGTGGAGGTGATGCCCGAGATGAATCTTCTCGACCGCATCCACGCCCGCGCGTCCGCCGCCCGTTCCCCCGTTCGTGTCGCCGCACACGCCCGCTCGTGGTTCGTCCGAACGATGCTCCTGCTCGCGGCCGCGGCCCTCGCCTCGCTCGCTCTCGCCCAGGCCGCCGATCCCGCTGTCCAGGTCCGCTACGACGCCGAGCTCGGCCACATCCTCACCGACCACGCCGGCATGACGCTCTACGTGTTCAGCAACGACGAGCCCGGCACCAGCAACTGCTCCGGCGGCTGCGCCGCGAACTGGCCCCCGTTGCTCGTGGACGGCGACGCCGTGCCGGTGGCCCCACTGGCGATCCCCGGGGAGTTCGGAACGACCACGCGTGACGACGGCAGCGTCCAAGTCACCTACAACGGCTGGCCGCTGTACGGCTGGGTGCGCGACGAAGCCCCGGGCGACACGACCGGGCAGGCCGTGAACGACGTGTGGTGGGTCGCGAACCTGAACCCCGTCGTGCGCGTCGCCGAGCATCCCGAGCACGGCCCGATCCTGGTCGGTCCCACCGGAATGACGCTGTACCTGTTCACCAACGACGCCGAGAACGCCACGAACTGCTACGGCGGCTGTGCCACGAACTGGCCTCCGCTCGTGGGCGGCTTCAACCCCGCGGCCGGCGTGCTCCCCATGGCCGGCGATGGCGCCGGTGGCGAGCTGGGCCTCATCGCCCGCGACGACGGCGGCATGCAGGTCACCTACGGCGGCGTCCCGCTCTACTACTGGATTCGCGATTCGGTCCCCGGCGACGCCACGGGCCAGAACGTGGGCGAGGTGTGGTTCGTCGTCGAACCCTGAGCCCCAGGCCCCCGACCGCTCGAGGGCTCGTCGAGGCCGACCGCACCCGCGCGTCGCCTCGACGCGCCCCTATCATGGGGAGCGTGGACCGCCCCCCCGTGGACGAAGAAGCCGGCTGGATCGAAGCCGTCGCCGACGGCGACGACCGCGCCCTGCGCTCGCTCTACGATGCGCTCGCCGGCATCGTCTACGCGCTGACGCTGCGCATCACCGACAGCCGCGAAGACGCCGAGGAAGTCCTGCAGGACACCTTCGTCCGCGTGCACGAGGCCGCGGAGCGGTTCGACCGCTCGCGTGGTTCGGCCCGCGCCTGGGTCTACACGATCGCGCGCAACCTCGCCCGGATGAAGGTCCGACGCCGCGGCTCGCGCCCCTTCGCCGGCGTCGATCCCGAGCGCACGCGGCGCGTGCCCTCGGACCTGCCCGGCCCCGCCGCGAACGCCACCGACCGCCTCGCGCTCGAGCGCGCCTTCGCCGAGCTCGACGACCACGAGGTGGACCTGCTTCGCGACGCCTTCTTCGGCGGCTTCAGCCACTCCGAACTCGCCGAGCGCGACGGCATCCCGCTCGGCACCGTCAAGAGCCGCATCCGCCGCGCCATGCTCAAGGCGCGATCGACGCTGACCGGGTCCTCGGACCCCGACGCCGGCGCCCCCGGTGAGGCATCCTCATGAGCGTTTCCATGAACCACACCGACCACCCCATCGAAGAGCAGCTGACCGCCTACCTGCTCGGCGAGCTCGACGCCGACGCGCGACGTGAGGTCGACGCCCACGTCGCCGCGTGTGCGGCGTGCCGGGCCACCCTGGCACGGCTCGACGCCGCGTTCGTCGCGTCGGTCGAGACGCTCGACCCCGTCGAGCCTCCGTCGTCGGCCTGGGACGCGATCGAAGCGCGGACGCGGACGTCGCCACCCGGCGACGCCACGAGGCCAACCGCACAAGCGAGCGCGACGCACCCTCCGACGAGCGCTTCCGTTCCCCGCTGGGCCGTGCTCGGCTGGGCCGCGACGCTGCTCGCTGCGGTGGCGCTCGGGGCGTGGGGATTCCAACTTCGCACGCAACTCCAGGAGGCGGCCGACGTGCGCGCCGACCTCGAGACGCACATCGCGCTCCTCGAAGCCACCGCCGGCACGGTGCAGGCACGCGCCGCCGGCCTTTCGAACGAACAGACGCGCCTGGTTCGCTGGCTCGCCCGCGACGACGTGGCGACGGCGCGCCTGCCGGCTGCCGACGACGGCATCGCCCGCGGCAGCGTGCTGTTCCTGCCCGACCTACGGGCCCTGATCGCCCTGCGCGAACCGCCCGGCGAGAATCTCGACTACGTCGTCTGGGGACGGAGCGGAGACGCGGATCCGGTTGCGGTCCGCTCGTTCAAGACGCGCACCGAGGAGGTCGACGCGGCGCCGTACGACGCGCTCGTGGTGTCGCTCGAGTCGTGGTCGGAGGCGTCCGAACCCACGCGCGTCCTCGGAGAAGTCCGGGTCCCCTCGGACTGACCCCGCGCGGATCGCCGTCCGTATCGCCGTCCGGATCGACGCCCCGGGGGCGTACATCTCGCACCGACCGCGCGCCGGTCGCTGCACCGACGCGCGGCGTCGACGCAGCGCCTCGGCAGAGCGAGCGGTGGCGTCGGCCTCCCACGCCGAGCGCAGCGCCCGCAGAATCGTCTCCGCGGGGTGGGCGCCCGTGAACCCCGTGCGCCGGTCGAACACGAACCCCGGCACGCCCCGCAGGCCCAGGCGGGCGGCGGTCCGCTCGTCGTCGCGCACGGCGTCCGCGTAGGCGTCCCCGCTCAGGGCCTCGTGCGCCGCCTCGACGTCGATGCCCACCTCGCCCGCCAACGCCGCCAGCGTGGCACGATCGTCGATCGGCTTCGCCTCCGTGAAGTAGGCGCGCATCAGCCGTTCGGCCATCGCGTCCGAAGCATCGTGCTCGTCGGCGAGTTTCACGAGGCGGTGCGCATCGAAGGTATTGCCGCGCCGCGCGACGTCGAGCCGATACTCCAGCCCCTCCTCGGCGGCGACCTCGGTCACGTCGTCGATCATGGCCTGGGCGCGCTCCAGCCCTCCGCCGTACTTGTCGGCGAGGATCTCCGCCACGGACGTGTCGCTCGTGGGCGGCGCCTCCGGATCGAGTTCGAATGCCCGCAGGCTCACCTCGACCTCGTCGGCGTGCTCGAACCGCTCCAGCGCCGCTTCGAAGCGGCGCTTTCCGATGTAGCACCAGGGGCACACGATGTCCAACCAGATCTCGACCTTCATGGTCGGAGGATCGCACGCATTTTTCGTGCGGTGCGCATCGATCGGCACGGTCGGGCACGGTGCGTGCCGCACTTGGATCGCGGGAAGGCGTCGTGCCCCCGGCATCCGGAGCGCTACCGGCGCCGCGCCACGACCTCGCCGTCCACTGCCTCTCCGGTCTCGACGAATCCGAGCGGCGCGTAGGTGCGGCGGGCGGCGTCGTTCTCGGGGCGGTAGGAGAGCGCGAGGCCTCCCGGGGACGCATCGCCCTCGAACCGCTCGATCGCCGCTGCGATCGCGCGCCGCCCGATGCCCTGCCGTTGCCACCGACGGTCCACCACCACACCGCCGAACCAGGTGGCGCCCTCGTCGGCGTCGAAGGCCCACATCATCATGCCGACGATCCGCCCATGGGCGCGGATCGCCAACGGGCGCCAGTCGTCCCCGTAGGTGCACAACGCCAAGTACCACCCGGGGCTCGCCACGAAGGCGTGTTGCTCGGGGTGCACCTCGAGCGCACACACGTCGCGCCAATTGCCGGCGTCGACGGGCTCGAGTGCGACGACGTCGTCGCGCGGGGTCGGATCCATCCGCTCGGACGCTAGCACGCGGGCGTCGGGGGTGCTCGGAGGAGAGGCCGCTCCACGCGTCTTCCTAGGGCGTCGGCGCGATCTGCATTTCGGGGATCGTCACGGGGTGGGGCCGCGTCACCGCGTAGACGACCGCGTCGGCGACGTCGCCGGGCTCGAGCATGCGCATGCTGGCCAGGTCCTCTTCGGGCTGCATCGGCGTGGCGACCTCGCCCGGCTCGATCGTCGTCACGCGGATCCCGTGGTCCCGAAGCGCGTTCATGGCCATC
>CBDUCW010000144.1:0-5988 GCA_965365745.1 uncultured Trueperaceae bacterium | reverse complement strand
CGATCGTCCCGCCCAGCGGCAGCGACCCGGCCACGCTCGACAACGCCTTCGAGCTCCTCACGCTGTCGGGCCGCGACCCGATGCACGCGCTCATGATGCTGGTTCCCGAGGCCTTCGAGAAGCACGACGAACTCTCCGACGACCTCAAGGGCTTCTACCGCTACCACGCGGCGATCATGGAACCGTGGGACGGCCCCGCGGCCCTGGCGCTCACCGACGGCCGCTACGCCGTCGCCGCGCTCGACCGCAACGGACTGCGGCCGCAGCGCTACGCGATCACCGACGACGGCCTCGTCGCGGTCGGGAGCGAGGCGGGCATGGTGCCGCTGGATGCGGAGCGCATCGTCGAGCGCGGCCGCCTCGGCCCCGGAACGATGCTCGCCGTCGACACCGTGGCGAAGAAGCTGCTCAAGAACGAGGCCATCAAGGAGCGGGTGGCCACCGCCCGCCCCTACGCGTCGTGGGTGGAGCAGTTCGCGGTGCGCCCGCCCGAGCTCGATCCCGATCCGGTCGCCGCGCGCGGCTGGGACGAGGACGCCCTGGTGCGCACCCAGAAGGCCTTCGGCTACTCGAGCGAGGACTACGACCGAATCTTCGAACCGATGGTCTTCGGGGCCAAGATCCCGGTGGGCTCGATGGGCGACGACACGCCGCTCGCCGTGCTCTCGGAACAGCCCCAGCAGCTGTACCGCTACTTCAAGCAGCGCTTCGCGCAGGTGACGAATCCGCCGATCGACCCGCTCCGCGAAGAGCTCGTCATGTCGCTCGAGACGGTCGTCGGACCGCGCGGGAGCATGCTCGACGAGCGTCCGGACGCCGCTGCCGTGCTCACCTTCGATTCGCCGATCCTCGACGAAGCCCAGCTCGACTGGCTGCGACGCCAGGATCGCCTCGGCTCGACCGAGCTCAAGGCGCGCTTCTCGATCCACGACGGTCCCGAAGGGCTCGAGCCGGCGCTCGAAGCGCTCTGCGACCAGGCCGAGGAAGCGGTCGAGAACGGCGCCGGCTTCCTGATCCTCAGCGACCGCCACATCGGGCCCGACCACGCGCCGATCCCCATGCTGCTCGCGACCGCCGCCGTGCACCACCGGCTGCTGCGCGAGGGAACCCGCACGCGCACCGCGATCGTGCTCGAGACCGGTGAGCCCCGCGAAGACCACCACTTCGCCTGCCTGATCGGCTTCGGCGCGGCGCTGATCCACCCCTACCTCGCCTTCGCCACGGCCCGCGACGTCCCGAACCAGGCGCGCCGCGACGACGACCCGGGCGGCGAGACGCTGGTCGCGAACTACACCGCGGCGGTCGGGGCTGCTCAAGATCATGTCGAAGATGGGGATCTCGTCGATCAGCAGCTACCGCGGCGCCCAGATCTTCGAAGCCGTCGGGATCGACCGCGACGTCGTCGAGCGCTACTTCACCGGAACCACCTCGCGGGTCGGCGGCGCCACGCTCGAGACCTTCGCCGTCGACCAGCTCCGCTTCCACGCCGAGGCCTTCGGCGAGGACCCGGAGCTGCAGGACCGCGGCATCTATCGTTTCCGCAAGGCCGGCGAGTACCACGCGCTCAACCCGATGGTGTTCAAAGCGCTCCACAAGGCGGTGCGGACCGAGAGCTTCGAGGACTTCGAGCGCTACGCCGACTTCGTCGACCAGCGGCCCCCGACGACCCTGCGCGACCTCGTCGACTACGTGCGCAGCGACGATCCGGTCCCGCTCGACGAGGTCGAGCCGGTCGAAGACATCGTCGCGCGCTTCACGACCCAGGCGATGAGCCACGGCTCGGTCTCGAGCGAGACGCACGAGACGCTGGCGATCGCCATGAACCGGCTCGGCGCCAAGAGCAACTCCGGCGAGGGCGGGGAAGACCCGGCCCGCTTCCAGCCGTACGAGCACGACCGGCCCGAGCGGTCGCACGCCGCATGGCACCCCGAGACCGGCGACTGGGGCAACAGCGCGATCAAGCAGGTGGCCTCGGGCCGCTTCGGCGTCACGCCGAGCTACCTGGTGAGCGCGCGCGAACTCGAGATCAAGATGGCCCAGGGCGCCAAGCCGGGCGAGGGCGGTCAGATCCCGGGGTTCAAGGTCTCCGAGGAGATCGCCCGCATCCGGCACTCGGTGCCCGGCGTCACCCTGATCAGTCCGCCGCCCCACCACGACATCTACTCGATCGAGGACCTCGCCCAGCTGATCTACGACCTCAAGCGGGTCAACGAGCACGCCCGGGTGGGCGTGAAGCTCGTGGCCACCGCGGGCGTCGGGACGATCGCCGCCGGCGTCGCCAAGGGCTACGCCGACAACATCCAGATCTCCGGCCACGACGGAGGCACGGGGGCCAGCCCGCTCTCCAGCGTGAAGCATGCCGGCGTGCCGTGGGAGCTCGGCCTGGCCGAGACCCAGCAGGTGCTCGTCGAGAACGGCCTGCGCGGCCGCGTGACGCTTCGCGTCGATGGCGGCATGAAGACGGGTCGGGACGTGGTCATCGGCGCGCTGCTCGGGGCCGAGGAGTTCGGATTCGGGACGGCCGCGCTCGTGGCCGCCGGCTGCGCCATGATCCGGCAGTGCCACCTGAACACCTGCCCGGTGGGCGTCGCCACCCAGCGCGAGGATCTGCGGGCTCGCTACCAGGGCCGCCCCGAGCACATCGTCAACTTCATGGTCTACGTCGCGCAGCAGGTGCGCATGATCCTCGCCGAGATGGGCGTTCGGCGGCTCGACGAGTTGGTCGGGCGCGTCGACCTGCTCGCCCCGAAACCGGTCGAGCTGGGCAAGGGCGTGACGCTCGACCTCGACGCCGTGCTCCGCGACCCCGATCCGAGCGGCGAGCAGGCCCGCTCCTCGCGGCAGCTGCGCAACGACCGGCCGGAGGATCCCACGCTCGAGGACCGGATCCTCAGCGAGATCCGCCCGGCGCTCGAGGCCGGCAGCGAGGTGCGCGGCCGCTACGCCATCAAGACCTCCGAGCGCAGCGTGGGCGCCCGCATCTCGGGCACCATCGCGCGCCACCACGGCGCCGACGGACTCGCCCCGGGCACGGTCGACCTCGCCTTCGACGGCAGCGCCGGGCAGTCCTTCGCCGCCTTCAACAACCGCGGCATGCGCCTCCGGCTCGACGGCGAAGCCCAGGACTACGTCGGCAAGGGGATGTACGGGGGCGAGGTCGTGGTGCGCCCCTTCGCCGGTGCCGCGACGCGCACGGCCGACGGTTCCGACGGTGCGTCGGAGGTGCTCGTCGGCAACACCGTGCTCTACGGCGCCACGGGCGGGAGCCTGTTCGTCGCAGGGCAGGCGGGCGAGCGCCTCTGCGTGCGCAACTCCGGCGCCCGCGCGGTCGTCGAGGGCTGCGGCGACCACGGCTGCGAGTACATGACCGGCGGCGTCGCCGTCGTGCTCGGCGCCACCGGCCGGAACTTCGGCGCCGGGATGTCGGGCGGCGTCGCCTACGTGTACGACGCCGGCGAGACGCTCGCCCGACGCGTCAATCCCGGCATGGTCGAGGTCGACGCGGTCGATGACGAGGACGCGCGCGTCCTCCGGGTGTTGATCGAGCGCCACCTCGCGCTCACCGACAGCCGCATCGCGCGCCGGCTCCTGGCCGATTGGGAGGCCTCGCTCGCCCGCTTCAAGCGCGTCATGCCCCGCCCCGACGAGGCCGACGACGCGGCCGCCGACGCCCACCGCACGGTTCTCGCGGACGCGCTCGAGGCGATTCGGGTCGAGGCGACGACCGCCGTCGCTCCCTAGACACGGGCTCCGCGGGCGCCGGTTCGAACGACGAGCCGCCGCCCGCGCGCTCGCCGCCCGCTAGCCGAAGCTGCTGAGCGTCCCGTCCACCGCCGCGACGAGGACGCGTCCGCCGTACGCCAGCGGGGCCGCCTGCACCGGCGCGTGGGCGACCTGCATGCGCCCGAGCGTCGCGCCGTCGCGGGCGTCGAAGGCGCAGAGCTCGCCCGCTTCGGTCCCGACGTAGACGACGCCGCCCGCCACGGTCGGGGGCGCCGTGGTCGGTGCGCCGAGCGGCTGCTCCCACAGGTCGTCGCCGCTGCGCAGCGACAGGCAGCGCAGCGTCTCGCCCCACGACGCCGCGTAGACGCGGCCCGACCAGATCGCGGGGGTGGCCCACAGCTCCCCCCCGAAGTCGTAGGTCCAGCGCACGTCGCGCTGCTCGAGATCGAACGCGTGCAGCGCGCCCTCCCGCTCCGGGATCAGCAGGACGCCGTCGGCGGCGCTGGGAGCGGCCACGACCGGACCGGTCTCGATGCGGAAGCGGCCGCCGCCGTCGCGAAGATCCACCGCGTGGAGCCAGCCGTCGCGCGTGGCGACGAAGGCCGCATCGCGGTAGCTGCTGAAGGCCGCGCCGCAGGCCGACCCCGTCGAATAGCGCCAGCGAGCCTCTCCGGTCGCCGGATCGCAGCGCTCGAGCCACCCGTCGCGGCTGGCGACGAGCGCGTCGCCGCCGATGCCGAGCGCCCCCGTGGCCTCGATGCCGTCGCGGCGCCAGGCGACGTCGCCGCGCGGCCACGCGAAGGCGCGCAGCGAGCCGTCCCGGCTGGTGACGAGCAGGTGGCCCGACCGCAGCAGCAGGGGAGGGGCGGCGATCTCGTCGGGCGCCTCGAGCCGCAGGTGGACGCCGCCGTCGGCCGGTCGCAGGACGGCCAGCTCGTCGCTGCGGAGGCCCGCGAACACGAACCCTTCGCCGGCGGCGAGTCCGGCCGGCCACTGCGGCCCGCGCTCGAGCCGCACGCTCCACAGGCTGCGAAGCGGCCCGGCGGTCGGTCCGTCCGGGCCGTAGCCGCGCCGCGCCGGACCGCCGCCCGGGGCTCCGGCGAGCCGGCGACGGCACGTCGCGAGCACGCTCCGCAGGGCGTCGGCGACGATCCCGCCGTTCGTCGGCCGCGCCGACGGCCGCTTCTCGAGCAGGCGCGCGATCAGCTGCGCGAGCTCCTCGGGGACGGCGGGGTTGAGCTCGCGCGCCGACGCCACGTCGCCGTAGACGTGCTGGTACAGCACGGCCTGGTCGTTCTCGGCGTCGAACGGGTTGGTGCCGGTCACGGCCCTGTACAGCACGGCTCCGAAGGCGTAGAGATCGGTCGCGGCTCCGGTCGCGCCGCCGGTGGCCTGCTCGGGCGCCATGTACTGCGGCGTTCCGAGCGTGATTCCGGTGCGCGTGAGCTGCCGACTCGTTTCGGCGAGCTGGACGAGGCCGAAGTCCATCACCTTGGGCGCGCCCTGGCCCGTGAGCAGGATGTTGCGCGGCGTGACGTCGCGGTGCACGAGGCCGAGGCGGTGGATGTAGTCGAGCGCTTCGGCCACGGTGATCGCGGCGCCGAGCAGCCGCTCGGCGGGCTCGAGGTCCTCTTCGTAGGGGCCGAGCTCGGTGAAGGGCTCGCCCTCGATCAGCTCCATCGTGAAGTAGATGGGCGCGCCCTGGCCCCCGCCCGAGAGGTCGTAGATGCTGGCGATGCCCGGGTGCGACAGCGTGGCGAGGGTGCGGATCTCGCGTCGAAAGCGCTCGCTGTCGGCTTCGGTCAGGTGCGGACGCAGCGCCTTGAGCGCCACCGGACGGTCGAGGTGCCGGTCGCGGGCCTTGAAGACGTGCGCCATCCCGCCTTGGCCCAGGGGGCCGAGGATGTCGTAGCGTTCATCGACGACGTCTCCCGACTGGAACACGCCGGGGGGTTACTCGCCCTGGAGCGCTTCGAGGACCGCCGGATCGAGATCGCCCGACTCGACCGCCTTGTTGAGCATCTCGATGCCGAGCCGTACGACCTCCGACTTCGACACCAGGCGCTCGGGGTTCGAGAGCTGGTAGGCGGTCTTCGTAAGGATCGAGTCCTGCTCCTCGGTGATGACCACCTGGAGTCGCTTGCTCTTCTCACGCTTCGGCATCGCTCGTCTCCGTCCGGATGGGTGCAGAGGGTCGTTCGCCCGGTGTCGGCGACCGCTGCGCGTTCGGATCCGCGCGCGCATCGTCGAAATCGTCGACCGCGG
>CBDUCW010000143.1:0-6018 GCA_965365745.1 uncultured Trueperaceae bacterium | reverse complement strand
CATGCGCTCCTTGCCCTTCTTTTGCTTCTCCAACAGCTTCCGCTTCCGGGTGATGTCGCCCCCGTAGCACTTCGCGGTGACGTCCTTGCGGAAGGCCCGGACCGTCGCGCGCGCCAGGATCTTGCCGCCGATCGCGGCCTGCACCGGCACGGCGAACATCTGCCGGGGGATCACCTCGGCCATCTTGTCGACGATCTTGCGGCCGATTTCATAGGCCTTGTCGCGGTGCGCGATGATCGACAGGGCGTCGACCTTCTCCTCGTTCACCAGGATGTCGACCTTGACGAGGTCGGCGTCGCGGTACTCGAGGAAGCTGTAGTCCATGCTGGCGTAGCCGCGCGACAAGCTCTTGAGCCGGTCGTGGAAGTCGTACAGGATCTCGCCGAAGGGAACCTCGTAGCGGAGCTCGACGCGGCGGCCGTGGTAGACCATCGTCTCCATGTCGCCGCGCTTGTCCTCGACGAGCTGCATGACGTTGCCGATGTACTCCTCGGGCACGTAGACCGACAGCCGCACGAAGGGCTCGCGCAGCTGCTCGATCTCGTTCGGTTCGGGCAGCTCGGAGGGGTTCTGGATGAATCGCGTCTTGCCGTCGGTGGTGGTGACCTCGTAGACGACCGCCGGCGCGGTGGCGATGAGCCCCAGATCGTGCTCGCGCTCGAGCCGCGCCTGCACGATGTCGGCGTGCAGCAGCCCCAGGAAGCCGCAGCGGAACCCGAAGCCCAGCGCCTCGGACGTCTCCGGCTCGAAGGTGAACGCCGCGTCGTTCAGGCTCAGCTTCTCGAGCGCCTCGCGAAGCTTCGGGTAGTCCTCGTTGTCGGTCGGGTACAGCCCGCTGAAGACGACCGGCTGGGCCGGTTTGAAGCCGGGGATCGCCGTCTCGGTGGCCCGCGCGGCATCGGTGACCGTGTCGCCGATCTGGGTGTCGGCGATGTCCTTGATGCCGGCCGTGAACCAGCCGACCTCGCCGGGCTTGAGCCCGTCGGTCACCGTCGGTTCGGGCTTGAAGAAGCCCACCTTGTCGACCTCGAAGCGCTTGCCGGTCGACATCACCTTGACCTCGTCGCCCTCTTGGATGGTGCCGTCGAACACGCGGATGAAGGCGATCACGCCCTGGTACGAGTCGTAGAGCGCATCGAAGATCAGCGCCTTGAGCGGGGCGTCGGCGTCGCCGCGGGGCGGGGGAAGGTGGGTCACCACCGCCTCGAGGATCGCCTCGACGTTCTCCCCCGTCTTGGCCGACACCGCCGGCGCCTCGTCGGCCGGGATGCCGACGACCTCCTCGAGCTCCTCGCGCGCGCCATCGGGATCGGCGTTGGGGAGATCGATCTTGTTGATCACCGGCAGCACCTCGAGGCCGTTGTCGACCGCGAGGAAGGCGTTCTGGATCGTCTGGGCCTCGACGCCCTGGCTGGCGTCCACCACGAGGATCACGCCCTCGCAGGCGCGCAGCGCTCGGCTGACCTCGTAGTTGAAGTCCACGTGGCCGGGCGTGTCGATGAGGTTGAACATGTACTTCTCGCCGTCGTTGGCCGTGTAGTAGAGCCGCATCGGCGTGGCCTTGATCGTGATCCCGCGTTCGCGCTCGAGCTCGAGGGTGTCGAGCATCTGCTCGCGACGGTTGCGCACGTCGACCGACTCGGTGAGATCGAGGATGCGGTCGGCGAGCGTCGATTTGCCGTGGTCGACGTGCGCGATGATCGAGAAGTTGCGGATGTTCACGGCGTCCATGCTACCGGACCGGCGATCCGCGCAACGGAGCGCGTTCGACATTGCGCGCGGCGTGCGAAGCCCGCCCGAGACGCGAAGAACTCCGGACGCGATTCCGCCCTCGGCTCGAGCGGTCGGCGGACGCCAGGTGGGAGGCCGACCGGCGCGCTGTGGGTCGAATCCCCCTGCGCCGCCGGCGGCGGCCCGTGCTGTGCTGGCCTCGTGGACGCGTCCGATCCCACGACGGCCGGGCTCTTCCGCGATCCGATCCACCGCCCCTTCTCGTTGGGCGATGGGCCGGGCCATGCGCTGCTGCTGCACGGCTTTCCGGGGTCGCCGGCCGAGCTGCGGCCGGTGGCCGAGGTGCGCGCCGCGCGCGGCTGGCGCTGCCACGCGCCGCTCCTGCCCGGCCTCGGCCCCGAGATCGACCGGCTCGGCCGCGTTCGGCGGCAGGACTGGCTCGCCGCAGCGCGCTCCGCGTGGCGGTCGGTGCGGGCGACGCCGGGCCCGCACCTGCTGGCCGGGTTCTCGATGGGGGCCGCGCTCGCCCTCCGCCTCGCCGAGCTGGACGCCAAACTGGACGTCGACGTGGACGCCCGCGCGGGCACGGCCGTCGAGGCAGAGCTCCGCCCCGACGCCCGCGCTCCGGTCGTGCTGCTGCTGGCTCCGTTCACCGGCTTCGGCGACCCGCGGATGGCGGCGCTCCCCCTCGTCCGGCTGTTCGTTCCACGCTACCGCCCCTTCGCCGACGCCGACCTCGACGATCCACGCGTCCGCGCGCAGCTGCTCCGCATCGACCCTTCGCTCGACTTCGACGACCCGACCGAGCGTGCGCGCGTCCGACGCGAGGCGTCGGTACCCACCCGCGCCATCGACGAGGTCCGCCGCCTGGCCGAACGCGCCTCGAGCGAGCGGTGCGGCAGCGAGGGTTCCCAGTGCGACGCCAAGCGCCGCAAGCGCCACCCGCGGCGCAGGCGCCGCCTGGCCGAACGGGCCTGGCGCGAGGCCGAGGCCGTGCGGTGGCCGGTTCGCATCGTGCAGGGGCGCTTCGACACCACGGCACCGGCCGAGCGAACGCGCCGCCTGGTGGACCGCCTCGGCGGTCCCGTCCTCTACCGCGAGGTCGATGCCGGGCACGACATGCTGCTGCGCGACCGGGACGGCCACGACGCGATGATCGACGCCGTGGACGCGCTCGTCCGCGACGCCGTCCCGGCGCCGCTTCGGGCCTAGCCGAGCGGCTGGATCCTCGGCCGCGGTGCTCCGTACCTCGCCCGGCCGGGGCCCCCGGCCGGGCGTCAGCGCTGCCGGCGGGGGCGGGCGCGAGCGGGGACCTCAGCGCCGTGCTGCGAAGAAGTCCTCGACGAGCCGTGCGCACTCGCCGGCCCGCACGCCGCCGCGCAGCGACGGGTGGCGCTTCGTCGGCGCCGCGCCGAGGTCGACCACGCTTCCGATGGCCCCGTCGCGCGCGTTGGGAGCGCCCCACACGATGCGCTCGAGGTGGGCGGTGAGCGCCGCGCCGTAGCACATGGGGCAGGGCTCGAGGGTCACCACCAGCGTGCAGCCGTCGAGGCGCCAATCGCCCCGGGCGCGGGCGGCCGCGCGCAGGGCGACCACCTCGGCGTGGGCGCTCGGATCGGTGTCGCGGCGGGTCCGGTTCTCCCCCACCGCCAGCACCGCGCCGGCGCCGTCGAGCACGACGGCGCCGATCGGGATCTCGCCGGCGGCGCCGGCGGCGCGTGCGGCCGCCAGCGCCCGTCCCATCGCCTCGCGCTCCGGATCGGCCGGGGCGTCCTCTGCATCGACGTCGACGCTCCGCGCCGTCGCAACCCCCTGGACCCAGAGCACCTCGTTCCCGCGTGCGATCAGCGGAATGCCGGCGCGGGCCTCGCGCGGGATCTTGCGGTCGATCATCAGCTCGGCGACGGTCTTGGTCCCGCCCGGGAGCGCGATGCGATCGCCCGGCCGACGCGCGCGCCAGGTGAGGTCGGGCTCGTCGTCGGCGCGGGCGAGAAGGGAGGCGGGCGGAGGCGGATCGGCGACCCGTGCGGCCGCGAGCCGGGAGGCGAGCGGGCCCTCGTCGACGCGTTCGTCGCGAGTCGACGCCGGCGTCGCGTCGCCGTCCGCGTCGCTTCGCGGCAGCACCGACCCGCCGGCGAGCGCCTCGAGTCGGCCGTCGTGGATGCGCAGGCGCACGCCGCGGCCGACGTCGCGCCGCCAGGGGGGGCGCGTCGGGTCGGACGCCCGGACCGCGGTGGCGTCGCGCAGCTCGTCGATCGTCGCGAGGTCCACGGGCGCCCCGGCCGAGCGCAGCAGCAGGGCGATCGCGGTGCGCTGCAGGGCCGGCGGCGACCCCGCGAGGGCGCCCAGCGCCAACGACCCGACGCCGAAGCGGCGACGCGCCTCGGCCTCGAGCACGCTGCGCTGGTCGCGCTGCACGGTGGCGAGGCGGGCGAGCCGGTCGGCGACGCCCGGGGCCAGTGCCTCGAGCCGGGGCAGGACGTCGTGGCGGAGCGCGGCGCGACGTCGCGCCGTGTCGCGGTTGCTCGCGTCGTCACGGGCTTCGATCCCCTGTACCTCGAGCACGGCGCGGAGGTCCGCCCGCGCGTGCTCGAGCGCGGGCCGGATCACGCGGCCGCGCCGGGGCGGCATGCCGCCGAGGAAGGCGGCCCCGCGCAGGAGCTGCAGCAGCACCGTCTCGGCTTGGTCGTCCCTCGTGTGGGCGACGGCGATGGCGTCGGCCTCGACCTCGCCGGCCACGCGGTGCAGGAACGCGTAGCGCAGCTTCCGCGCCCCCGCTTCGAGGTTCCACCCCCGAGCCTCGGCGATCGCGGCGACGTCGATGCGCTCGCGCGCGACGGGGATGCCCCAGCCCGCTGCCAGCGCGTCGACCCACGCCGCGTCGTCCGCCGAGGCCGGCCGGAGTCCGTGGTCGAGGTGCGCCGCCACGAGCGCGGGCCCGTCGCCGCGCACCGCGAGTTCGCGGAGGAGCCAAAGCAGCGCCACCGAGTCGCCCCCGCCCGAGACGGCGACGACCAGTCGCTCGGCGTCGGGTGCGAGGCGTCGCAGCGCCTCCGCGACCCGCTGCACGGCCTCGGCGACGACCGCCGGCGCGGAGTCGGCGGACCCCGTGCCGGTGCCGGGATCCGGGTCGGACGGCGCGGCTGCCATGCCCGGAGTCTACCCGTGCCCACGGTAGACTCCGGCCATGACCGTGACCCTCATCGTCCTCGACAGCGTCGGCCTGGGCGGCCTTCCCGACGCTGCGGCGTTCGGCGATCGGGGCGCCCACACGCTCGACCACACCCTCGCCGCGAGCGGCGTGCGCCTCCCCAATCTGGCGCGGCTCGGTCTGGGCGCGGTGCCCGGCGTGCACGGCCTGCCCGACGTCCCGCTCCGGGCGAGCGTCGGCCGTCTGGCCGAGCGCAGTCCGGGCAAGGACACGACGACGGGGCATTGGGAGTTCATGGGGGCGATCCTCGAGGCTCCGTTCCGGACCTACGCCAAGTTCCCGCCGGTCGTCATGGAGCGCTTCGACGCGCACACGGGGCGGCCGCACCTGGGCAACAAGCCCGCCTCGGGCACCGCGATCATCGAGGAGCTCGGCGGCCGGCACCTCCAAGACGGAACTCCGATCGTCTACACGAGCGCGGACAGCGTGTTCCAGATCGCCACGCACGTCGACGCCGTGCCGCTCGAGCAGCTCTACGACTGGTGCGAGGCCGCGCGCGAGATCCTGCAGGGCGAGCACGCGGTCGCACGCGTGATCGCGCGCCCCTTCGAGGATGCGCCGGCCGGCGCGGCGACGCGCTTTCGGCGCATCGGCTCGGCACGACGCGACTACTCGCTGGCGCCGCCCCGGCCGACGGTGCTCGACGCGATCGAAGCGGCCGGCCTCGACGTGATCGGGGTGGGCAAGATCGGCGACATCTACGCCGGCGCCGGCATCACCGAGGTCGTCAAGACCCGCGACAACGACCACGGCGTCGACGCCACGCTGGAGCAGATGGCGCGCCGCCCGAACGGTCTGATCTTCACGAATCTGGTCGAGTTCGACAGCCTCTACGGGCATCGCCGCGACCCGCGCGGCTACGCGCGGGCGCTCGCCGACTTCGACGCGCGGCTCCCCGAGCTGCTCGCGGCCGTCGCCCCGGGCGACGCCCTGCTGCTCGTCTCGGACCACGGCAACGATCCCACCTGGGTCGGCACCGATCACACCCGCGAGTACGGTCTGCTGGTGGCCTTTTCGCCCGGCGTCGCGCCGGTACCGCTCGGCACGCGCGGCTGCTTCTGGGACGTGGGCGCGAC
>CBDUCW010000142.1:0-6024 GCA_965365745.1 uncultured Trueperaceae bacterium | reverse complement strand
GCGAAGCCGCCTACGGCCTCGGCGCCTCGAAGTTCGAGGTCGTCACCCGCGTGGTGGTCCCGGCCGCGCTCTCGGGCATCGTGGCCAGCTTCATCCTCGCGATGGCGCGCGCCATCGGCGAGACGATGATCGTGACGCTCGCCGCCGGACAGCGACCGACGTTCACCTTCGACCCGACCGAGACCATCGCCACGATGACGAGCTTCATCGTGCAGGCCGCCACCGGCGATTCGCCGGTGGGCAGCATCGAGGCGCAGTCGCTCTACGCCGTGGCGGCCACGCTCTTCGTCATGACGCTGGCCCTCAACGTGCTCGCGCAGCGCGTCGTGCTGCGATTCCAGGAGCGCTACGAATGAGCGCGCCGCGTGGACCGGAGGACTCCGACGTGACCGGGTCCGGGGCCGGCGCGCCCGCAGGGGCCTCGCCCGGCGGCACCGAGCACGGGGGCTTCTCGCTGCTCGGCCCGGCCGAGCGGCGCCGTCTGGCCCGCCGCAAGCGCATCGGCGTGTGGTTCCGCTGGATCACCTTCGTGCCGATGGTGTTGGCGATCGTGCTCATCGCCACGCTGTTCTTCGACGTGGCCACCGACTCGGTGTCGTGGCACGTGGTCGAACCCGCCAACAGCGGGACGACGTGGGCCTGGTCCGAGGGCTTCCGCCCCTTCGGCACCTGGGAGCGCGTCGTGCGGCTCGAACTCGCCGCGCAGGGCGAATCGGCCGAAGCCGTCGATGCCCTGCTCGACGACGCCGAGCAGCGGCGACGCTTTTCGCGCCGCAACCGCGTCGAGCTCATGTGGTGGACCGACGACGGGCCGCTGCGCTGGGTGGTGAGCAACTCGCGCGACGACGCCGTGCGCGGCCCCGACAACGCCGTGCTGGACGTTCCCTTTCTGCAGGGCTTCGGCGAGCGGCAGCGCCTGCTCGAGCTGCTCGAACCCGACCAGAACCTCTACCTGAACCCGTGGCTCGACGTCTCCTTCTTCTCGATGGTCGCGTCGCGCACGCCGACGATGGCCGGCATCCGCACGGCGCTGTTCGGCAGCCTGTGGGTGATCGGGTTGGTGATCCTGATCTCCTTGCCGCTCGGCGTCGGCGCCGCGCTCTACCTCGAGGAGTACGCGCCGGACAACTGGCTCACGCGCCTGATCGAGGTCAACATCCGGAACCTCGCCGGCGTGCCGTCGATCGTGTACGGGATCCTCGGGCTCTACGTGATCGTGCGTCTGATGCAGATCGGCCCCACGATCCTGGCGGCCGCGATGACGCTGTCGCTGCTGATCCTCCCGGTCGTGATCATCGCGGCGCGCGAGGCGATCCGCGGCGTGCCGCCGTCGCTGCGCCAGGCGAGCTACGGCCTCGGCGCCACCAAGTGGCAGACCGTCGCCCGCGTGGTGCTGCCCAACAGCATCGGCGGGATCACGACGGGCGTCATCCTCGCCGTGGCTCGGGCCATCGGGGAGACCGCGCCGCTGCTGCTCGTCGGCGCCGCGGCCTTCATCGCGTTCAATCCCTCCGGGCCGCTGTCGCGGTACACGGTGATGCCGATCCAGATCTACTCGTGGGTCGCCGAGAACGACGTCGAGTTCGTGCACGTGGCGTCGGCGGCCATCCTCGTGCTGCTCGCGCTTCTCATCGCCCTCTACGCGCTCGCCAACTGGGTGCGGCGCCGCTACGAACGGACGTGGTGACATGACGACCTCGACCTCGGCCGATCGCCATCGGCCCAGCCCCTTCGCCGACTTCGACGCGTCCGGCTTCGAGACGGTCCGGACCGACGTCCCGGACGACGCCTCGACGCGCATCGAGATGCACGACTTCAGCCTCTGGTACGGCGACTTCCAAGCCCTCCACGACGTCTCGCTCAAGTTCGCCGGCAACCGGGTCACCGCGCTGATCGGCGCCTCGGGCTGCGGGAAGTCGACGCTGCTGCGCTCGATCAACCGGATGAACGATCTGATCCCCGGCGTGTCGACCCAGGGGTCGGTGACCTACGAGGACGTCGACGTCTACACCGACGTCGTCGACCCCGTCGAGGTGCGGCGCCGGGTGGGGATGGTCTTCCAGAAGCCCAACCCGTTCCCCAAGTCCATCTACGACAACGTGGCCTTCGGGCCCCGGCTGCACGGCTACAAGGGCGACATGGACGCCCTGGTCGAGAAGAGCCTGCGCGGGGCCGCGCTATGGGACGAGGTCAAGGACAAGCTGCGCGCGTCGGGGCTGTCGCTCTCGGGCGGGCAGCAGCAGCGGCTCTGCATCGCGCGCGCCATGGCGACCGAGCCCGACGTCATCCTGATGGACGAACCGACCAGCGCGCTCGACCCCATCGCGACCGACCGGATCGAGGAGCTGATCCACACGATCAAGCGCGACTACACGGTCATCATCGTCACGCACAACATGCAGCAGGCCGGCCGCGTGAGCGACCGCACCGCATTCATGCACCTCGGGGCCCTGGTCGAAGAGGGGCCCACCGATCAGATCTTCACCCAGCCGCGGCACGAGATGACCGAGCGGTACATCTCGGGCCGGTTCGGCTGACCCTCGCGCGCCGGCGCCGGCCGGCGCCGGACTGCACCGGGGCGCCCCGACGGCCGGCGGAGCGGTCAGCGCAGCGGGAACAGCCAGGGCACCACGAGGAGCGTGGCGACGAGCATCAGCCCGATCATCGGGAGACCGACCCGCAGGTAGTCGCGGAAGCGGTAGCCCCCCGGGGTCATCACAAGCGCGTTCACCGGCGACGCGATGGGCGTCGCGAAGGCCGTCGAGGCGGCGATCGCGACGGTCATGAGCAACGCGGTGGGGGAGACGCCGAGCGCCGCGGCCGCACCGAAGGCGACCGGCGCGAGCAGCACCGTCGTCGCGGTGTTCGAGATCACCTGGCTCAGCAGCGAGGTGACCAGGAACAGCGCCGCCATCACCGTGCGCGGTCCGGCGCCGCCCAGCGCGCCGACCAGCGCATCGACGCCCGCGCCGATGGCTCCGGTGGCCTCGAGCGCGGTCGCCATCGGCAGGACGGCGGCGATCAGCACCACCGTCTCCCAGTGGATCTCGCGGTAGGCGTCCTCCATGCGCAGGCAGCCCCCCACAACCATCGCCACCGCCGCCAGCAGCACGGCGATGGCGTTGGGGAGCCAACCGAAGGCCATGACCGCGAGCAGGCCGAGCAGGACGGCGATGGCCAAGGGAGCCCGCCGGCTCGGGCGCTCGGCGCGCTCCCACTCCTGCGGCGCGGTCGCGACGAGCAGGAACCCGGGCACGGCGAACAGGCGACGGAGCGCGGCGGCCGAGCCGACGAGAAGCAGGGCGTCGCCCGTCTGCAGCCGCGGTCCCGCGTCCGTGGCGCGCGACGACGTCGAGGTGGGATCCGCGTCGTGCGGCGGCCACGCTCCGTCCTGGGGCGCCGTCTCGAGCAGCGCGCCGCCCCGCTTCGCCGACAGCACCGTCACCCGGTGGGCGCTCTGCAAGCGGGTGTCGCGGAGGCGCTGCCCCACGAGATCGGAGCGCGGAGGGACGAGCGCTTCGATCATCATCAGCGGCTCGGGGAGGGCCAGCTCCGGCTCGTCGTCGAGGCGTCCGTGGCTGGCCCGCAGCAGGCGCTCGAGCGAGACGCGGGTCGCGTAGACGTAGATCGCGTCGTTCGCGCCCAGCCGCGTGCTCGGCTCCGCCCGGCGCGATCGCCAGACGGCGCGTCGGGTGGCAGCGTCGACGGTTTCGGACTCGACCGCCAGCACCGTGGCGCCGGTGCGCGCGCGCACGTCGCACTCGGCGATCGTCCGATCGACCCACGGCGAGCCGGGCGGCAGCTCGACGCGGTGGAGCCGCTCCGGGACCGCGTAGCCGGCCGCCAGCTCGCGGAGCGTGGGGACGGCGATCTCGCGGTCGGCGCCGCGCCGCGGAAGGAGGTGCCGCCCCACCAGCAGCATGTACGCCACGCCGAGCGCGAGCATCGCCAGGCCGATCGGCGTGAAGGCGAAGAAGCCGAAGGGCTCGAGCCCGCGCGAGGCGAGCTCCTGGGCCACGACGAGGTTCGGCGGCGTGCCGATCAGCGTCAGCATGCCGCCGAGCAGCGAGCCGACCGCGAGCGGCATCAGCAGCGCCGAGGCGGGCAGGGCCGCGCGCCGTGCGATCGCGAGCACGACCGGCAGCAGCACCGCCACGGTGCCGGTGGACGAGAGGAACGCCGACAGCAGGGCGCTGAGCCCCATCGTGGCGATGAGCAGCCGCAGCGGATCGCGCCCCGCGATGCGCTCGAGCACCCGCCCCAGGCCGTCGGCGACGCCGGTGCGCACCAGCCCCGCACCCACCACGAAGAGGCCGGCGATCATGATCGTCAGCGGATCGGCGAAGCCCGCCAGGGCGTCGCCCGGGTCGAGGACCCCGCCGACCGCCAGGGCGAGCAGGCCGAGCAGCGCCGCGACGTCGAGCCGCACGCGGTCCGACGCGAAGAGCGCGACGACGGCCGTCAGCACCGCCACGGCGTAGATCGCCGCGCCGCTCATCGGTTCACGGCGCCGGGTCGACCGGCTCCGCGGCGTCGTCGGGCTCGCTGGGCCGCAGATCGACGCCGTTGACGCGGTTCATGGCCGCGTCCAGGTCGCCGGCCAGCCACGTCTCGACGCCGTCGGCGGCGGCCGCGACCACCGCCTCGACCAGGGCGAGCTCCTCGTCCGCGAAGCGCGAGAGGACCCAGTTCTCGACCGTCCACCGTGCGGGCGGTCGGCCGATCCCGACCTTCAAGCGGTCGAAGTCGGGGCCGATGCGGCCGATGATGTCCTTGATGCCCTTCTGACCGCCGGCGCCGCCGCCGCGCTTGAAGCGCAGCCGGCCCAGCGGCAGGTCGAGGTCGTCGTGCACCACGAGCAGGGGGTCGCCCGCGCCGCCGATCGAGCTCCGGGCCGCCTGCACCGCGCGCCCCGAGAGGTTCATGAAGGTCGTGGGCTTGAGCAGCCGGTGCGCCGCGAAGGGGGGCTCGCCGCGGGCGAGCTCGGCCTGGCGGCCGAGCGGCCGGAACGGCGCGTCCCAGCGACGCGCGAGCTCCTCCACGACGAGGAACCCGGCGTTGTGCCGGGTTCCTGCGTAGCGGGGTCCTGGATTTCCGAGTCCGACGATCAGCGCCATTCGATTCGCCTCCGGTCGGACGGGCGCGGCTCAGTCCTCGTCTTCGTCGCCTTCGGCAGGCTCCGTGACGACGCTCTCGCCCGGGGCGGGGGCGCCTTCGCCCTCCTCGACTTCCTCGCCGATGAGTTCGGGCTGGAGGATGCCTTCGGTCGGGGTGGGCTCTTCCTCTTCCTCGGCGCGCGGGGAGAGCACGGCGATCAGGGTGAGCTCCTCGTCGTCGGTGATCTCGGCCTCGCTGGGCAGGAGATCGATGACGTCGGAGACGTGCAGCGAATCGCCCATCTCGAGCTCGCTTACGTCGACGTGGATCGACTCCGGGATCAACCGGGGCAGGATCCGGATGCCGACCTCGCGACGCTGCACGTCGACCTGGCCGCCTTCCTTGGCGCCGGCGGGCGTGCCTTCGAAGATGATGCGGACGGCGACTTCGACCGTCTGGCCCGCGGTCACCGCGTAGAAGTCGACGTGAAGCGGTTCGCGGCGGCGCTTGTCCATCTGGACCGCCTTGACCAGCACGTCGTGCGACTCGCCGTCGACGTCGAGATCGATGACCTGCGACGTGCCCCGCTCGCGGAACACCTTGTCGAAGGCCTTGCGATCGACGCTCACGGGAACGTTGAGCTCGGAGTTGTAGACGATGGCCGGCACGAGACCCTGCCTGCGCAGCAGCTGGGCCTTGGCGCCGTCTCGCTTCTCGGCGGTGAGTTTCATGCTTCCTCCAAGGGCCCCGGGTCCACGGTCGCGGCGCTCGCGCGCGGGCTCGGTCGGGGCGGGATCGTCCGTTCAAAGACCCGTTCGTCGGGTCCGATTCGGGTGGGCGTCGATGGGCGTCGGTGGGCTGTCGGTGGCGGCACCGACGATCGCGAAACGCGCCGGCCGGCGCTCGCCGTTGTCGACGCAGCCGGCC
>CBDUCW010000141.1:0-6082 GCA_965365745.1 uncultured Trueperaceae bacterium | reverse complement strand
TACGGGCTCGAGCGCATCGCGATGTACCTGCAGAACGTCGATCACGGATTCGACATCCAGGTAGCCCCCGGCGTGACGATGGGCGACCTGCGGCGCGACTTCGAGGTGCAGCACTCCACCTACAACTTCGAGAAGAGCGACCCGGACCTGCAGCGCGAACTCTTCGACCGCTACGAGGCCGAGTCGCGGCGGCTCAACGACGAGGGCCTGCTGCACCCCAGCTACGAATTCGTCCTCAAGGCCTCGCACGCCTTCAACCTGCTGGATGCGCGCGGCGTGCTGTCGCACACCGAGCGGCAGAACTACGTGCAGCGCGTCCGCCGACTGGCCGAGGCCAGTGCCCGCAGCTACGTCGCGCACCAGGAGGCGACCGAGGGCGAGCCGGGCGGCGCGGGGGCGCCCGACGCCGGGCCCGCGGAAGGGGCGAGCTGATGGCCACCCTGCTGTTCGAGATCGGCACCGAAGAGCTGCCGAGCTGGTACGTCGACCAGGGCGCCGATGCGCTGGCCGAGCTCGTGGCCGAGCGGCTCGCCGCCGCGCACATCCCGGTCGGCACGATTCGAGCCTTCGGGACGCCGCGGCGGCTCGCGATCCGCGTCGACGACATCGACACGACGACCGAAGCGCGCGAGGAGCTGCGCCGCGGCCCGGCCGAGTCGGTGGCCTTCGACGACGGCGCGCCCACGCGCGCCGCGCAGGGCTTCGCCGCCAGCCACGGGCTCGACCCCGAGGCCCTCGAGGTCCGCGAGACCGACAAGGGCCGCTACGTGTTCGCCCGCGTGGCGTTGGGCGGCGAGCCCGTCGCCGAGGTGCTGCCGCAGCTGCTCGCCGACGTGGTGGCCGACCTCCCGGCACCGCGCAAGATGCGCTGGGCCGACGTCGACACCGCCTTCGTCCGGCCGATCGCCTGGCTGGTGGCGCTTCTCGACGACGAGGTCCTCGACGTCGAGGCCGCCGGCGTGCGCGCCGGGCGGACGAGCCGCGGACACCGCTTCCTGGCCCCCGACCCGGTCGAGATCTCGGCCGCCGGCACCTACCCCGACGTGCTGCGCGGAGCCCACGTGCTCGCCGATCGCGACGAACGGCGCAGGGCGACGCGGGCCGCCGCGGCCGCCGCGGCCGGTCGCGAGGACCTCGGCGTCGTCGACGACGCCGAGCTGCTCGCCGAGGTGGCGAACCTGGTCGAGGAACCGCACGGCGTGCTGGGCGGCTTCGACGAGGCCTACCTGGAGCTTCCCGACGAGGTCCTGGCGACCGTCATGATCCATCACCAGCGCTACTTCCCGACCCGGGGCGCCGACGGCGCGCTGGCGGCACGCTTCGTGAGCATTTCGAACAACGCCGTGCCCGACGCGTCGATCCTGCGCCGGGGCTACGAGAACGTGCTCGAGGGACGGCTCTACGACGCGCGCTTCTTCTGGGATGCGGATCGCCGCAAGAGCCTCTCGCAGCACGCCTGGGGCCTGAGCGGAATCGGCTTCCAGAAGGAGCTCGGCACCATGGCGGACAAGATCGGCCGCGTGGGCGACGTCGCCCGCTCCCTGGCCGATCGCCTCGACGTCTCGGGCGACGACCGGACGGCGCTGATGCAATCGCTGCCGATCTTCCGTGCCGATCTGGCGACCGAGATGGTCTACGAACTGCCCGAACTCGAGGGCGCCATGGCCCGCGCCTACGCCCTCGAAGAGGGGCTGCCTCCGGACGTGGCCGAGGCGCTCGAGCAGGGCGTGCAACCCAAGGGGCCGGACCATCCGCTGCCCGCCTCCGTCCCCGGCGCCGTGCTGTCGGTCGCCGACCGGCTCGACACGCTGGTAGGCTTCTTCGCCATCGGCCAGCGGCCGACCGGCTCCGCCGATCCCTTCGGCCTGCGCCGTGCGGCCATCGGCGCCGTGCGCACGCTGTGCGCTCAGGGCTGGAATCTTCCGCCGAGCGTGCTGGTGGCCGATGCGGCCGAGAGCTTCGAGGGGTCGAAGGTGGACGTGTCGAGCGAGGCCCGCGACGAGGTCGAGGCGTTCGTGTGGGACCGCGTCGCAACGCTGCTCGCCGACGAGGGCGTTGCGGTCGCCACCGTGCGCGCGGCCCTCGCTCCGCGCAGCTCGATCGTCGCGGCGGCGCGCCGCGCGCATGTGCTCACCGCGCTCGAGAAGGACGACGGCTTTGCCGACCTGCACGAGCTCTACCGCCGCGCTGCGAACCTCGCGAGCAAGGCGCCCGACGACGCCGAGATCGACCCGACGCTGTTCGAGGATCCGCACGAGGCGCCGCTCGCCGCCTCCCTGCCGGCGGCGCGCGAGGCCGCCGGCGCGCTGCTCGCCGCCGCCGAGGCCAGCCTTCCCGCCTGGGATCTGGGTCGAGGGCCGGACGGGCAGCTTCCCGACCTCACCGACGAGGTCGAGGCCCTGCTCGAGCTCAAGGCCCCGCTCGACGCCTTCCTCGACAACGTGCTCGTGATGGTGGACGACGAGGCCGTGCGGGCGAATCGGCTCGCGCTGCTGCGGGAGGTGGCGCGCACGCTCGAGGCGCTCGGCGCGCTGGACGAGCTCGAGGGCTGAGCGCCAACGGGCCTGTGCGTTCGGCGCACCCCGTGGGGCGTGCGATGGGGAAGACCCGAGCGCGGCGATCCCGGGACCGCCGCGCCTGCACGGCCACGTGCACGATCACGACCGCGCCCCCGGAACTCCGGGGGCGCGGTCGCGGTGCAGCCGTTGTGGTGCCGAAGGTGGGACTTGAACCCACACGTCCTTGCGGACATACGACCCTGAATCGTACGCGTCTACCAATTCCGCCACTTCGGCGCGGCGTGTCGGGCGCGGGATGCGGGCGCATGGTTGCGCCCTCCGATGCCGTGCCCAACGGAGCCGAATCCTATCACACCGATCGACGAATGCAAGCCGTCGAGGCACCCGAGGCCGGCCGCCCGCGCTGCGCTATCATCCGCCCGACAGGAGGCCCTTCATGACCCGAACCGCGCTCGTCACCGGCGGCGCCAGCGGCATCGGCCGCGCCTGCGCCCAGCGATTCGCCGACGACGGGATGAACGTCGTCATCGTCGATCTCGACCCGGCACGCGGCGAGGCCGCCGCCGCGGCGCTTGGCGCGCACTTCGTCGAGACCGACCTCACCCAGCGCAGCGGTTGCCGCCGCGCCGTCGACGCGGCCGTCGAGACCTTCGGGGGGCTCGACGTGCTCGTCTGCAACGCCGGCTTCCAGCACATCGATCCGATCCCCGACTTCCCCGAGGACACCTGGGACTCGATGCTGGCGCTGATGCTCACCTCTCCCTTCCTGCTCACCAAGTACGCCTGGCCCCACCTCATCGCGAGCGGCCACGGGCGCGTCATCCACATGGGCAGCGCCCACAGCCTCACGGCCAGCCCGTTCAAGGCCGGCTACGTCACCGCCAAGCACGGATTGCTCGGCCTGACGCGCACGACGGCGCTCGAGGGCGGCGAGCACGGCGTCACCTGCAACCTCGTGTGCCCCTCGTACGTGCGTACGCCCTTGGTCGAGGCGCAGATCGAGGACCAGGCGCGGACGCGGGGGATCGGCGTCGACGAGGTCGAAGCCAAGGTCTTCCTCGAGAACACGGCGATCAAACGGATGCTCGAGCCCGAGGACGTGGCCGACTACGTCGCCTACCTCGCGTCCGAGTCCGCATGGGGGATCACCGGCAGCGCGCAGACGATCGACCAAGGCTGGTCGGCGCGTTGAGCACCGCGAACCGTCGCGGGGCACGCGTCGGCTCGCGCCCGACGGCGCCGCGCTTCGCCCCGAGGGGTCGTCGAGGCGGGGTCGGCCGCGAACGGAGGACGCCGGCCTCCGACGAAGGTTCGATGCGCCCCGCGGCGCGCTGCCGTAGCCTCGTGGCATGACCCAAGCTCCGACGACCCGAACCGCTCCCTCCGACGGCGCCGATCGCGGCTGGCTGGTGCTCGCGCACCTGTCGCAGTTCGTCTCCTTCGTGGGGATCCCCAGCTTCCTCGGCCCGCTCGGCATCTGGCTGATCAAGGGGCGCGACGACGCGCGCGTGGCCCGAGAGGCCAAGGAGGCGCTCAACTTCGCGCTGTCGCTCCTGCTCTACCTGGCCGTGCTGATCGCGCTGCTCGTGATGGGCATCCTGAACACGACCGTCTTCGACGGAGGGATTTCGGTCCTCATGGTCGCGATCTTCGGCTGGATCGCCATGGCCCTGGGCTCGCTCGTCCTGCCCGTGGTCGCCGCCGTGCGCACCACCGAGGCGGTTCCGTACCGCTACCCGTTC
This sequence comes from uncultured Trueperaceae bacterium, assembly GCA_965365745.1. Lineage (GTDB taxonomy): Bacteria > Deinococcota > Deinococci > Deinococcales > Trueperaceae > CBDUCW01. The sequence continues at coordinate 1,821 of CBDUCW010000141.1, read as the reverse complement.
ACGATCCGCTTCTTCGACGCGGACGCTCGCGCCTGAGCGGCGCGCACGCCTCTCCCGAAACGGCGTCGGCGCCCCCCGAAGGGGCGCCGACGCCGTGACGCGCGCGGCCGTTGCTCCGCGCGGGCGCGTGTAGGCGCCGCTCGCGGTCGAGCTGCGTCGGCGTCAGCGTGCGATCGGTCGGCCGCTGGCCTGCCAGGCGATCATGCCGCCGTCGACGTTGCGGACGTCGTCGAAGCCGGCGTCCACGAGGGCCTGCGACGCCGCGAGCGAGCGGTTGCCCGATCGGCAGATGACGTAGACGGGTTCGTCCTTCGGCAGGTCCGAGGCGAGGCGAACCGTGTCGGACAGGGGCATCAGCAGGGCCCCCTCGACGTGGCCCGCGTCGAATTCGTAGGGCTCACGGACGTCGATCACCGTCGCGCCACGATCGAGTGCGGCGTCGAGGTCGGCGACGGTGACCGTGCTCAGCCCCGGGGCGCTGCCCCCGAAGGCGAAGAGCGCGACGGCGACGAGGACGACGAGCGCGCCGCCGCCGAGGAACCAGGGCAGGCGCGAAGGGGCATCGTTCGGGGTTCGAGTGCTGCGCTTGGACATGCCGCACTCCTACCCCTAGGGGGTATCGCACGTCAACGCCCGTCGCGACGTTCGGATTCCCGACAGGGGCGTCTCGGCGGCCCCGCGGCGCGGCCGGGGGCACACCGTGCGGCCCGCGCCCACGGCCGTGGGCTCGCTGGCGCACCGCGACGCACCGCGGCGCCCGCGGCCGACGCCCCTCCTGGGGTCAGACCAGGAAGCGCCCGTCCCGTTGGAACGGTGCGCCGTCGAGGTGGATCTCGCCGCCCGACCGCAGGTCGCTGATCAGGTCCCAGTGGATCTCGCTCTCGTTGCGGCCGCCCGTCTCCCGGTAGCTGCGACCGAGCGCGAGATGCACGGTGCCCCCGATCTTCTCGTCGAAGAGGATCTGCTTCGTGGGGCGCTGGATGCGGCGGTTCGTTCCGATCCCGATCTCGCCGAGGCGCCGCGCCCCCTCGTCCGTGGCGAGCTCGCGCTGCAGGTAGGCGTTTCCGGTCGCGGCGTGCGCGTCGACGACCTCGCCGTCCTCGAAGCGCAGGGTGACGTCTTCGACGAGGTGCCCGCGCACCAACGAGGGGATCCCGAAGCGGATGACGCCCGTCGCGCTCGCCTCGTGCGGCGACGTGAAGACCTCGCCGGAGGGCATGTTGCGCTTGCCGTCGGAGTTCTTCCACGTGCGCCCGCCCGTGCGGAGCCGCAGATCGGTGCCCTCGGCGAGGATCCGCACCTCGTCCGCTTCCGAGAGCCGCTCGATCAGTTCGTCCTGCCGGGCGGCGAGCCGGCGCCACGCCGCGGACGGGTCGTCCTCGTCGAGGTGCATGGCGCCGAACACGAAGGCCTCGTAGGCGTCGAGCGTCATCCCCGCGTCCTGCGCGAGGGCCGGGGTCGGGAACAGCGCGCCGACCCAGCGGGTCGCGTCGATCCGGTGACGCCGCACCGGCGTCTGACGGCGGCGCCACCGGGCCAGCCGCTCCATGTCGGCGCCTTCGAGCTGACGCGTGTTCTGCGGCGCGCGGACGCGGATCCACGCGTCGGTGGCCCGGATCTCGGCGAGGTCGACCGTGGGTTCGGCCGCCAGCACGGCGTCCGAAACGAGTTCCGCACGGTCGGCGACGAACTCGGGGTAGCTGAGCCGCAGCAACGGCTCGCCGCCGGCGGCAAAGACGGCGCGGGTCAACGGGCGAACCAGGGGCATCGCCGCCGTGTCGAGGTTGAGCGCGACCACGTCGCCGGGCCGGACGTCGGTGC
>CBDUCW010000140.1:0-6093 GCA_965365745.1 uncultured Trueperaceae bacterium | reverse complement strand
AGCGGGATCGCGGGGCGCGGCGGGGGCCGGACTCCGCGGGCTCCGGTGGGGCCGAAGGCGGGCGGGCGTCGGGCGCGCCGGACGGTCCGGCGAACCCGCAGCCTACCGAGCTAGTCTAGCGCCGCGAGGCAGCCGCCGATGTTGCCGTTGGTGCGGGTGCGGAGCCGACCCTCAACCGGCGAGCGCGCGGACCAGCGTGGCGGCGGCGACGATCCACAGGTACGGGGCGAACCAGCGGAAGCGGCCGGCGCGCAGCAGGCGGAACAGCCACAGGAGCGCGACGTAGCCGGTCGCGAACGAAGCCAGGGTCATCGCCACGAGCGGGCCCGCGCCGAAGCCCGCGTCGCGGACCTCGCCGACGCCGAGCAGCGCCACGCCGAGCGAGGCGACCAGGTACATCAGGAACGAGAGGCGCGCGGCCAGATCGCCGCGGACGCCGCGGGCGAGCAGCACGGCGATGGTCGACCCCGAGCGCGAGATGCCGGGGATCCCGGCCAAGCCCTGGGCAACGCCGGTCAGGGCCGCGTCGCGCCAGGTGACGTCGCCGGCGCTGCGCTTCGGTGCGCGGGTCCCCCGCGGGACCAGCCACAGCAGCAGGCCGGTGAGGGCCAGGGCGATCGACACCGGAACGGGGGCGTTGAGCCGCTCGAAGGCGAAGGCCTTGAGCCCGAAGATCAGCACCGCGGTGGGGATCGAGGCGAGCACGACCAGCCACGCGACGCGCCAACCCTCGGCCCGGCGCGCCTCGCGTCCGCGCTCGCCCCTGCGCAGACCTTGCAGGACCGCGACGACGGCCGCGGCGACGTCGCGCCGCAGCACCACCAGCACCGCGAGGAAGGTGCCCGTGTTCGTGGCGATGTCGACGGCGAGCTCGAGCGATTCGTCGGCCCCGCCGAAACCGAACCAGTAGTTCGCCAGCACGAGGTGCCCCGAGCTCGACACCGGCAGGAACTCGGTCAGCCCCTGCACGATGCCGAGCACGATCGCCTGCAGCACGCTCATCGAAGGGCCCCCCACGTCGGGGCGGGCTCAGCGCCGCGCCGCGGACGGCGGCTGCGCTCGGCCCGGCTCGCACGCGGGCACCGTGCCGGCCACAGGACGAGGCCGAAGGGACGGGTCCCTCCGGCCTCGGCCGTGCGTGATCGGGTCGCGGTCAGCGCTTGCTGTACTGCGGGGCGCGACGGGCCTTCTTGAGGCCGTACTTCTTGCGCTCGACGGCGCGGTCGTCGCGGGTGAGGAAGCCGCCCGCCTTGAGCGTGGGGCGGAAGGCCGGGTCGACCTCGAGCAGCGCGCGGGCGACGCCGAGCTTGATCGCGTCGGCCTGGCCCGAGGGGCCGCCGCCTTCGACCGTGATCAGGGCGTCGTAGCGGCCGGCGGTGTTCGTCACCTTCAGCGGCTCGAGGGCTTGCACGCCCACGAGGATGCCGCGGAAGTACTCCTGGAACTCCAGGCCGTTGACGGTGATGGTGCCTTTGCCGGGGCGCAGGAACACGCGGGCCACGGCCTCCTTGCGGCGTCCGGTACCGTAGAACTGTTCCATCAGCTGAGCTCCATTTCCTTCGGCTGCTGCGCCTGATGCGGGTGCGTCGGCCCGCTGTAGACCTTGAGGCGGCGGATGAGCTTGCGGCCGAGGTGGTTCTTCGGCAGCATGCCCCACACGGCGCGCTGGATCACCCGTTCCGGGTGCTTGGCCAGCATGTCGCGCGCCTTGACGGTCTTGAGGCCGTCCGGGTAGCCGCTGTAGCGGGTGTAGACCTTCTGGTCGAGCTTGGCGCCGGTGAAGACCACCTTGTCGGCGTTGACGACGATGACGAAGTCGCCGCCGGCCTGGTTCGGCGTGAAGTCGACCTTGTGCTTGCCACGGAGGGTGGTCGCGATGCGCGTGGCCAGCCGTCCGACGGTCTGACCCTCGGCGTCGACCACGACCCAGTCGTGGGTGGGTTCCTTGGGGAAGTAGGTGTTCACGTTCGCACGTCCTCGGATTGCGGTTCGCGTGGTGCGGTTCGGGTGGGTGCGCGTGGGCGGTTCGGATTCGACCGCATCGCACCGGTGCTGCGGGTGGGGGCACGGCCCGTCGGGCGTCGTGCTCGGGAAACGTCGCGTGGGAGGCGCGGGACCGGGTCGCGGGCCGGAGGCCTCGGCGCGGTCTCGACGTCGCTCGACGACGAAGGGGGCGACGGAGCGTCGCCGGATCGGAACGCGCGCTGGGCGAGTTCCGGGGGTCGCGGCCGGTGCCAACGGCGCGCGTGCGAGACGCGAGAAGTGGTGTGGGCTCTCGCGCCCGAAAAGCCAAACGAGAGGTTAGCATACGCCTTCGGTCGGGTAAAGCGCGTGGGCGACGGCCCGATTCGACGCCCGGGCGGCGCCGCGGCGACGCTGCCGCAATGTCGCCGCGATGTCGCTGCGATGTCGGCCGCACCGCCTCGGGGTGCGCGCCGGTGCGTTGGTAGGATCTCCTCTCGATGCGCCGCACCCTCCAGATCCTCGTCGTGCTGTTGGCGATCGTGGCGCTCGCCGCCGCGGTGGGCCTCGCGGTCCTCCGGTTCTCGCTTCCCAATCCGCGCGCGAGCCACACGGTGGACGGCGTGTCGGCGCCGGTCACCGTGATGCGCGACGCCTACGGCGTGCCGCACATCGACGGTGCGACGCGCGAGGACGTCGCCTTCGGGCTCGGCTTCGTGCACGCGCAGGACCGGCTCTGGCAGCTCGAGCTGCAGCGCCGCATCGGTTCGGGGCGCCTGGCCGAGGCCTTCGGACCGGCCGCCCTCGACCAGGACCGATTCCTCCGCACGCTCGGCGTGCGCCGCGCCGCCCAGCAGACCCTCGCGGAACTCTCGCCCGCGACGCGCGGCGTGATCGATGCCTACGTCGCCGGCGTCAACGCCTGGCTCGAGCGACGCCCGGCCGTCCTGCCGCCCACCTTCCTGCTCACCGGTGTGCGCCCCGCGCCCTTCGAGGCCGTCGACGTGGTGGCCTGGGCCAAGATGATGGCCTGGGACCTTAGCGGCGAGTACGGCCAGGAGCTGCTGCGCGCCCGGCTGGTTGACCGGCTCGGGCCGCGCCGTGCCGCCGAGCTGTTTCCGCCGTACCCCGCCGGGCGGCGGGCCGAAGCCAGGTCCGCCGAAGCCAGGTCCGCCGAAGCCGGGGCCGCCGAAGCCGGGGCGGCCGAAGCCGGCGCGGGCGGCGAGCGGCACGGCGCGCTCGCCGGCTCCGCGCGGGCGGGAGCGTCCGGAGCCGGTGCCGCGGCCGACGCGGCCGCCGTCGGCTCGGCTCGGGCCGACGACGCCACCCTCGAGGCGCTGGCGCAGCTCCGCCCCGTGATCGCCGCGCTGGCCGAGAGCGCGCCGCCGGCGCCGCTGCCGGGCGAGGGATCGAACGCGTTCGCGGTCGCGGGCCGGCGCAGCGCCACCGGAGCGCCGCTCCTGGCCAACGATCCGCACTTGGGCCTGCAGGCCGCGTCGCAGTTCTACTTGGTGAGCCTGCGTACCCCCGAAGGCACCGTGGCCGGCGCCACGCTGCCGCTGACCCCGGCCGTGCTGATCGGGCGTACCGACCGTGTCGCCTGGGGGCTCACGAACACGGGGTCGGACGACCAGGACCTGTTCCTCGAGCGCGTCGATCCCGACGACCCGAGCCGCTACCTGACGCCCGACGGCAGCGAACCGTTCGCCGTGCGCGAGGAGACGATCCACGTCAAGGGCGCCGATCCGGTCACGATCACCGTGCGCGAGACGAGGCACGGTCCGGTGCTGAGCGACCTCGTCGGGCGCGACGTCGCCGACCGCGCCGCGAGCGACGGACGCTTCGACCTGGTGCTGTCGCTGTCGTGGCTGGCGCTGCAGCCCGGCGACACCACCCTCGACGCGGCGCTGGCCCTGGCGGAGGCGGACGACGGTGCCGACCTCCGCCGCGCGCTCGCCGACTGGACCGTTCCGACCCAGTCGATCGTGTTCGCCGATGCCGACGGATCGATCGGGCTGATCAACGCCGGAGCCCTGCCCATCCGCGCCGTCGGGGACGGCAACCTGCCGCGCCCCGGATGGGACGGCGCGCACGACTGGACCGGGCGCGTCGGGCCCGAGGATCGCGCCGCCGCGGTCGACCCCGATGGCGGGCGCGTCGTCGCCGCGAACCAGAAGACCGTCGAGGCGGACTACCCGTACTTCGTCACCGACGACTGGACGGCGCCCTACCGGGCGCAGCGCGTGGCCGACCTGCTCGATGCCGTCGGACGCCACAGCCCCGACACCTTCGCCGCGATCCAGCGCGACACCGTGTCGCTGGCCGCGCGCGAGTTCCTGCCGTTTCTCACCGCGGCGCCGCCGCTCAGTTCCCTCGCGCGCGAAGCGCAGGCGCAGCTGCTCGGGTGGGACGGCCGGATGGACGCCGCCCGCCCCGAGCCGCTGATCTACACGGCGTGGACCCGCCACCTCGTCGAGGCGATCTTCGCCGACGAGCTCGGCGATCTGTTCGAGGCCTTCCGCAACGAGCGCGCCCTGCTGCTCCGTGCCGTGCTCGGCTCGGAGCCCACGACGCGCGGGGTGCCGGCCGACGGGAGCGAACCGACCTCGCCGTGGTGCGACGACGTCGTCACGGCGGACGTCGAGGACTGCGAACGGATGTCGGCCCGCGCCCTGCGCGACGCCGTCGCCGAGCTGGCGACGCGCTTCGGCGACGACCCCGGCGCCTGGACCTGGGGGGCGGCCCACCCGGCGGTGTTCGACCACACCCCGCTCGGGGCGACGCTGCTGGGCTGGGCCGCCGACGTGCGCGTCCCGCGCTCCGGCGACGCGTTCACGATCGACGCGGCTCCGGTTCGGCACAGCCGCCCCTACGAGAGCCACCACGGTCCCGTGTTCCGGGGCGTCTACGACCTCTCCGAGGGGCTCGGAGACGGTCCTGCCGCCTCCCGCTACATCGTGTCGCCGGGGGTGTCGGGCAACCCCGTCGCCCTGCGCTACCGCAACCTCGTCGGCCGGTGGGCGCGCGGCGATTCCCTGGCGATGACCACCGATCCGGCATGGGTGCGTCGCGATCGTGCCGGCACGATGACGCTCGCTCCCGGAGACCCCGCGGCGCGCCCCTAGGCGGCGCGCCGGCCGGTCCGGCGACCGCGGTAGCATGCACGCCATGTCCCGCGACCCCTCGACCGACGCCGCGTTCGGCACCGTGCGCCTGCGGCTCGATCCGTGGGCCGCCGAGTACCACACCGCCTACCTCGCCGAGACCCGCGACGAGGCCCGCGACACGGTCGACGTCGAGGTCGAACGCAGCGCCGACGCCTGGCAGCCCCTGCGCCCCGAGGCGCCGCCGCGCGCGCACGAGCTCGTGTTCCTCGACGGTTCGCGCCGCGTCGACGCGCGCGTGCTGCTCGAGGACGACGCGGCCCGCGCCGCCTTCGGGGTCATCGGCACGTACGGCGTGGGGGCCGTCCATGCGCCCGGCGGCGGCGCCCGCGCCCGCTTCGACCGTGCCGAGGTGCGGCACGTCTGCGCCGTCGGCAGCGGGCGCGACCTCGCCGACTTCGGCCTCGCCCCGCACGACGGTCGCGAGCGGGGCGCGCTGGCCTTCGAGGTGGTGTCGACGCCGGAACGGGACGTGGATGCGGTCGTGCGGCGCCTGCAGCGGGCCATGCTCGACGCCGAAGGGCGCCTGGCGGCCCGGCTCCGCGACGCCCACCCCGAGGCCCTGATCGTCTGCGACGGTCCGCGCCCCCTGCTCGGCGACGATCCGCTCGTCGTCGGCTACCTCAAGACGATCCACGACACCAAGGTCGGCGAAGCGCAGCTCGAGGTGGCGCGAACCCTCGAAGCGGGCCAACGCAGCCCCCTCTACCTGGTCGAGACCGGCGACGGCAGCCACAGCCACTTCGAGTGGTTCCTGCGCCTGCGCGACCCCCGCCCCTGGCTCTACAGCCTGGCGGGGATGGTTCGGCTGCAGGCCTACGCCGGGCCGCTCCCCGAGGAGCGCCTCGAAGCGGCCCGCGCGCTCGCCGACTGGAGCTGCGTGCACCTGCCCAGATTCGCCAGTCGGCAGCACCAGGATCCCCGCGCGCCGCAGCAGCTGCTTCCCGTGCGGGGCCTCGAGGCCGAG
>CBDUCW010000139.1:0-6188 GCA_965365745.1 uncultured Trueperaceae bacterium | reverse complement strand
CCCCCGCATCCTCGAAGCCTCGCGCGAAGGGCGCGACGCCGACGCCGTTCGCGCCGAGGTGGTCGCCGAGCTGCAGCGCCACTTCCGCCCCGAGTTCCTCAACCGGATCGACGACATCATCGTGTTCGATGCGCTGAGCCGCGACCAGGTCGCCGAGATCGCCGAGATCCAACTCGAGCGGGTCCGCCGACGGCTCGCCGACCGGCACATCGACCTGCGGCTGTCGCCGGCCGCGATGGAGCAGCTCGGCCGGGCCGGCTACGATCCGGCCTTCGGGGCCCGCCCCCTCAAGCGCGCCATCCAGCAGCTCATCGAGACGCCGCTGTCGCGCAAGCTGATCGCCGGCGAGGTCCAGGACGGCGACACAGTCCGGATCGACGGGGCCCACGACGGCTTCGCGTTCGCGGTCGAGGCGCCCGAGGAAGTGCTCAACTAGCGCGTCCTCGGCGACCTCCCCGGCACGCGTCCCGTGCCGCACCGGCGCCCGTCCGACGTCGACGTCGAGCGCCCCGCCCCGCGGCGGGGCGTTCGCTCGTGGTCGACGTGTCATGATCACGGGCATTGCGCCGGGCCCGCGCGCGCGCGACGAAGCGCGGGCAGGCTCGGCACCCCGCTTCCGCCCGCCGCCCGCCCCTCGAGGTGAGGGAGCGCGAGGCCCACGTCCGCCGGAGGGTACCCCTTGGCTGCTTCGACGCCCACGATGTTCTCGGTTTTCCGGAAGCGCTCGTTCTCGCTGCTGTGGAGCGCCCAGCTGATCTCGACCCTCGGCGACGGGCTGACCACGCTCGTCGCCGCCATCTACGTGTTTCGGCTCACCGGGAGCGCGCTCAGCGTCGGCCTGATGCTGATGGCCACGGCCGTTCCGACGCTCTTCGTCGGGCTGGTCGCCGGCGTGTTCGTCGATCGGTACGACCGCAAGCGGATCATGTGGTTGTCGCACCTGATCCGGGCCGTACTCGTCGCGACGATCCCGTTCACGGTGCAGTACGGCGTCCACTGGCTCTACATCACGGTGGCCGTGATGGCCGGCATCGGGCAGTTCTTCGACCCCGCGCACGACAGCGTCCTGCCCGAGCTCGCGAGCGACGAAGAGCTCTCGGCCGCCAACTCCTTCATCGCGATCAGCACCGCGGGATCGCACGCGATCGGATTCGCGCTGGCCGGCCTGCTGGCGAGCGCCTTCCCGCTGGCGTGGGCGTTCTACATCGACGCCGGAACCTACCTGGTGTCGGCGTTGCTGATCTTCGGCATCACCGTGCCGAAGCTCGGCAACGACGAGGCGGCCAGCGTCGGCATGGTCGTGCGGAACCTGCGGCAGGGCTTCGACTACCTGTACCGCAACGAGATCCTGCGCTCGCTGGTGATCGTGTTCGTGCTCGCCGCGACGTTCATCGGCATGCTCAACGTACTCACCCTGCCCTTCACCGAGCGCGTCCTGCAGGCGAGCGAGTTCGTGTACGGCGTGCAGGAGGGGCTGGTCATGGCCGGCTTCGTCGCCGCGAGCTTCTTCATGGCGGCCTTCGCGCCGCGCCTGCGCGACGTGCAATGGATCGCCGTGGGCCTCGTGGGCATGGCCGTGGTGTCGCTGGTCTACGCCTTTTCGACCGTGATCACGTCGGCGCTCGTACTGATGACCCTGATGGGCATGTTCAACGCGATCTACGTCATCCCCGGCCGCGTGATCCGACAGCGGTACACCGATCGGGAGCTCCGCGGGCGCGTCAACGCCGTGTTCATCGTCATCTTGCAGACCTTCGCCTTGGTGGGCATGGCGCTGGCCGGCCTCGCCGACCTGATCGACATCCGCTACGCGTACGCCGCCGCGGCGCTTGGAACGCTCGGAGTCGCCGTGATGACGGGCTTCCTCCCTGCCATGCGCCAGCCCGCAGCCGAATGGCGCCGCGCCTACGCGTTGCTCAAGGGCGCGCGCCTGGCGCCGGGGATGGGGCTCGCGCGGGCCGCCACGGTGGACGACCTCCGCGCCCTGGCGCAGCACGAGCCGGTGCTGGCCCGGCTCGACGACGCCGCCCTGCTCGACCTCGCTTCACGCACGCTGGTGGGCGAGGCACCCGAAGGCACGACGATCGTCAAGCAGGGCGATCAGAGCACCGCGGGCTACTTCATCATCGAGGGGCGGGCCGCGGCCGGCCGTGACCAGGACGGCGATCGCCCGCTCGAGACGCTCGAGGCCGGCGCCTTCTTCGGCGAGATCGCGGCACTGACCTCGGTGCCGCGGACCGCGAACGTGGTCGCCGTCGAGCCCACGAAGGTCCTCGAAGTGCCGGCCGACACGCTCCGTTCGATGACCGCCGACCCCGAGCTCAACCGGCTGTTCATGAACCGGATGACCGAGCGGCTCGCCCGCATGGGGATGATCGAACTGCCCAAGGTCAACCGCCTCGATCAGAGCGACATGCGCGACCTGCGCAGCCCCGCGCCCTCCCAGCCCCCCGAGGCGGCCTGAGCCAACGCCGATGCGGCCGGCGGAGCCGACCGGCTCCGCCGGCGCTCGCACACCACGAGCCATCGTCCGCGATGCGACCTGGCGCGCATCGTGCGTGTCGGGGGCCGTGGCGCGTCGAGCACGGAGCGAAGCGGCCCCCGCGGGTACGATGCCGGCATGCTCGAACTGCTGCTCATCGTGCCGCACCCCGACGACGAGGTCTTCGGCGCCGGCGGCCTGCTCGCCCGGATGGCCGACCACCGACGACCGGCCGGAACGCTCACCCTCACGCGGGGTCGCTCCGGGCGCTCGCTCGGCCTCGTTCCCCCGCACGACGTCGGGGCGAAGCGCGAGCAGGAGCTGCTGGCCGCGCTGCACGAACTCGGCGTCGCTTGGCACCGGATCGAGGACTTCCACGATTTCGTGCCCGACGACGAGCGGGGCATCGAGCGGCACCCCGGCCTCGAGGCCGAGGACCGCGATGCGCTGATCGGCGTGGTGCACGACGCGCTCGTCGAGACGCGCCCTCGCGTGGTGGTGACCTTCCCGCCGAATGGCGCCAACGGCCATCCCGACCACGTCGTCACGCACGAGGTGGTGATGGCGGCGATCGAGCAGGGCGGGCACCGACCGGAGGCGCTGTACTACTACGCCGGCGACAAGCCCTACGACGGCGTCGAGCGACCCGGGTTCTGGTCCGCTGCGCGCATCCGCGACACGCACCTGTTCCCGACGCACGAGCTCGATGTCGGTCCCTACATCGAGGCGAAGATCCGCGCCATGGCACAGCACGAGACGCAGGCGTTGTCGGTGCTCAACTTCATGCGCAACCACGGCCACCGCCTGCTCGTCGAGACCTTCCACCGGGCCGAGCCCTCGATGGACGGGGCCCCGCGCCGCAGCGCGCGCTTCCTCTAGGCCCCGTGGAATCCGCGTCGGGCACCCCGGTGGTAGCCTAGATCGTGATGTTTCGCCGCCCGCGCCTCCGCGAGCTCGAGCCGGCGCGCCGTGCGCTGGCGGACGGGCGCTACGACGCTGCCTTCTCGCTGCTCGAGAACGCGGCGCGCCGCCCCGTCGGGCGCGCTGCCCAGGCCGAGTACCTGCTCCACCTCGCGGCGCTCTTCGCCCTCTACGGCGAGGACGAACGCGAGAGCGGCGAGTGGGTGCTGACCGAGGCCGTCATGGCCGACCCGGGGCTCAGCGAGCACCCGCTGTACGTGGCGCTCTACTGGACCTTCGAGGCGATGCGCGAGGGCGCTTCGCGCGAGGGGCGCCGCGAGCTGCGCGCCGTGGTGGGGAAGGGCGACCCCGTCGCCGAGTACCACGCGGCCGACGCCCTGGTTCGGATGGGGGGCGAGAAGGCGGCGATCCGGATCCTCGAGCGCAGCGACGACCTGCCCGCCTACCTGGAGTGGCGGCGCTGGTCGCTGCTCGGGCAGGCCTACGAACGGCTGGCGCGGTGGGACGCCGCCGCACCGGCCTTCCGTCGCGCCGTCGAGGCCGCGCTGCCGAGCGAGCGCGACCCCGAACGACTCAGCCTGGCCGGCTCGCTGCTCGAGCTCGGCGAGGTCGAGGAGGCGGCCACCGTGCTCGCCGAGGTGAACGAGCGCTACCTGCTTCCGACCGAGCTCGCCGACAAGCACTACCTCGAGGGGCGGACCGAATTCGAACGCGGCAACCCCAATCGGGCGCTCGCCTGCTACCTCGCCTCGCGCGAGGTCGACGAGGCCGCGCCCTTCGACGTGCTCTTCGCCACCGGCCAGTGCCTGGTCGAACTCGGCCGAGCAGCCGAGGCCGCCGATGCCTTCACCGACGCCCTGTTCGACGCCCCCGCCGAGCAGCGGAGCGTGACGCAGCACGAACGGGCGTTGGCGCTGGTGGACGCCGAGCGGTACGACGAGGCCGAGGCCGCCTTCACGGCCGTGCTCGGCGACCCGCACTACGACCACCGCGCCGAGGCCTACGCCGACTACGCCGACGCGCGGCTTCGGACCGGCGATCTCGACACCGCCGAGCGGCTCGCGACGCAGGCCGTGGAGCTGGGCGCGGTCGGCCCTGCGAGCCTCACGCTGGCGACGGTGGCGCTCGAGTACTACCGCCTCGACGAGGCGGTCGAGCACCTCGAGCAGGCAGCGAGCTCCGGCCCCGAGGGCGGACCGATCTGGATCGCGTCGCAGCAGATGCTGGCCGACGCCTTCGCGCAACGCGGCCCGGAGTTCGCCGCGCGCGCGCTGCACCACGCCGAAGCGGCGCTCGAGCACACGCCGCTGGGCGACGAGTGGCGCGTCGTGCTCGAGCAGGTCGTCGCCGACGCCCGCAGCGAGCTCGGCGGGCGCCGCCGGGTCCTCAATTGAGCCGGCGGTAGATTCGCAGCCATGGAAGGCCTGCTCATCGCCGAGGTGCTGCGCGACCTCGCTCCCCGCCTGCCCGCGGAGCGCGCCAGCTTCCGCTTCCTCGACGAGGACACGGTCGTGCTGCCGCTGCTCGGCGGACCGTCGCTGTGGATCTTCGTGCGACCGCCGCACCCGCGCATCGAGCTGCGCTCCGGAGCGGCGCCGTCGGGCGACGGCACGCCGACGCGCTTCCAGGAGCTCCTCGTCGCCCGCGCCGGCGGGCCCCTCGTCGCGGCCGAGCAGCGGAAGCTCGACCGGGTCGTGACGCTGCGCTTCGGAGCCGGCGAGGGCTTCGTGGCGTCCGAGCCGGCCGACCTGATCGTCGAACTGACCGGGCGCAACTGCAACCTCATCCTGACCGATCCGCAGGGCACGATCCTCGGGGCCGCGCGCGAGGTGGGCGCCGACATCAACCGGTACCGGCAGATCCGTCCGGGGCTGGCCTACACGCCGCCGCCGCCGTACGAGAAGCTCGATCCTCGCCATGCGTCACGCGAGGCGGTCGGCGAAGGGCTCGAAGGGAAGAAGCTCAAGAACCTGCGCAAGGTGGTGGACGGCGTCGGTCCGGACCTCACCGAGGCGGTGGCGCGCCTCGCCTCCCGGCCGCTCGACGCGTCCGTCGACGCGGAGCACCTGCCGGCGGTGCTCGACGCCCTGGGGCGGCTCGTCGAAGCCCCGCGGGCGACGATGGAGGCGGCGCTCGAGCGCCCCGACGTGGAGACCCTGCGGGACCGCGAACGGCGCGCTGCGCTGCGCGAACGAGCCGAGACGCTGGTCGACAAGCGCATCGAGCTGGTGCGCAAGCGCATCGGCGACGCCGAACGCACCCAGGCGGCCGGGGCCGAGGCCGGAGAGCTCCGCACCGAGGCGGACGTGCTGATGGCCTACGCCCACACGGTGCCCGACCACGCCGAGTCGGTGACCCTGCAGGGCTTCGACGGAGACGATCTGAGGCTCGATCTCGACCCCCGTCGCGATGCGCGCGGCAACGCCGAGGAGCGCTACCGCAAGGCCAAGAAGCGCGAGCAGCGCGCGGTTCGGGCCCGGCAGCGGCAGGCCGAACTCGAGGGCGAACTGCGCGAATGGCGTGCGCGGCGCGCCGAGTTCGACGCGCTCGACGACGAGGCGCTCGAGGCGCTGATCGAGGAGCTCGCGCCGACGAAGCGCCGTGCCGCGCGTCGGGAGCCGGGGGTGCGCTACCGGGGCCCGCACGGATTCCGCGTGGTCGTCGGGCGCAGCGCGCGCGAGAACGACGAAGTGACCTTCAAGGTGGCCCGCAGCCGCGACGTGTGGCTGCACGTGCAGGGCTACCACGGGGCCCACGTGGTAGTGCTGGCCGAGAACCGCGAGGT
>CBDUCW010000138.1:0-6277 GCA_965365745.1 uncultured Trueperaceae bacterium | reverse complement strand
CGGCGTGACGCTCCACGAGGACCGTCGCCGAAGCGTCCGCCCATGTTGATCGGCCCTTTGGCGAAATCGCTCTGGAGCCATTCGCTGGCGGTGCGCTCATCGTCAGCGACTTGAAGCAGCGTGCGGCCTGAGCTCGTCAGGCCTCAGAATGCTCGGCCCGCGCGGCTGCTTCTGCGACGTGGGCGCGACCGTGGCCGAGCTGCTCGGCGTGGCCTGGGATGGCCCCGGCACGAGCTTCGCCGCGCTGCTCCGCTAGCCGTCCCGCCGCGACGGGTCTGGGCGGCCCTGGGGCGCTACGCGCCCGCACCGATGCGACGGAACGTCGACGGCGGCGCGGGTGCCGACCCCTACGGCAGACCGAGGGCGCACCGTACGGCCGGCGTCGCGCGCACCACGGCGACGCCCCCGGCCTCGGCCGGGGGCGCAGCTGCGGATCCGGGGGTCGCCCGACTCAGATTTCGTGGTTGGTGAGTTCGATCAGCGCTTCCTGCGCGTTGTCCCCGCGGCGGGTGACGAGCTTGAGGATGCGCGTGTAGCCGCCCTTGGTATCGGCGAACTCGGGGCCGATCTCGTCCATGAGCTTGCGCACGATCTCCTTGTCGTGGATCTCGCGCGCCACGAGGCGCCGGGCGTGCAGGTCGCCGCCCCGCGCGGTGGTGATCAGTTTCTCGGCGTAGGCCTGGAGGTTCTTGGCCTTGGCCACGGTGGTCTTGATCCGGCCGTGCCGGAACAGCGCGGTCGCCTGGCTGCGCAGGAGCGCGCTGCGGTGGCTGCTGTTCCGGTTGAGCTTGCGGCCGCTCGAACGGTGGCGCATGGCTTACTCCTTGAGCTTCAGTCCGCGCGCAGCGAGGCGCTCGGTGATCTCTTCGAGGGATTTCTCGCCGATGCCGCCGACGCGCTTGAGGTCACGCTCGGAGAGCGCGAGGAGCGCGTTGACCGAGTCGATGCCCTCTTCCTGCAGCGAGTGCAGGACGCGGCTCGACAGCTCGAGGCTTTCGAGGCTGAGCTGCACGGGCTCGTCTTCCTCGGGCGCCTCGGCCTTCGGGGCGGCGGGGATGGTCATCGCCGCGGCGTTGTCTTCGCCGTCGGCCAGCGCGGTTTCGCTGAACACGGTCAGCTGGTTGCGCAGGATGTCGACCGCGTGCTCGAGCGCGTCGCGCGGATCGACGGAACCGTCGGTCCAGACGCGCAGCACGAGGCGGTCGAGGTCGGTCTTCTGCCCGACGCGCGTGTCTTCGACGCGGTAGGCGACGCGGCGCACGGGCGTGAACACGGCGTCGACCGGGATCGAGTTGATCCGGTCCTTGGTGCCGTGCACTTCGGCGGGCACGTAGCCGACGTTCGACTCCACGCGCACCTCCATGACCAGCTTGCCGCCCTCGCCGAGCGTGGCGATGTAGAGGTCGGGGTTGACGATCTCCGCGTTGGCGGGCACGTCGAAGTCGGCGGCGGTGACGACGCCGGACTTCTCGGCGCGCAGCGTCAGGGTCGTGGGGTCGTCGTCGTGGAGTTTGACGACGAGCTCCTTGAGGTTGAGGATGATCTGCATGACATCCTCTTTGACCCCGTCGATCGTCGAGAACTCGTGGAGGACGTCCTCGATGTAGACCGACGTGACGGCGGTGCCGGGGATCGAGCTGAGCAGGATCCGACGCAGCGGATTGCCGAGCGTGACCCCGTACCCGCGCGCCAGCGGCTCGACCACGAACTCGCCGTACGTGTCGGTAACGTTGGCTTGAAACTCGGGAATGATCTGCACGTGGGGCTCCTAACGGCTCAGCGGGAGTAGTACTCGATGACCTGGAGCTCGTTGACGGGGACGACGATGTCCTCGCGCGCGGGCACGTTCTTGAACGCGCCCTTGAGGCTCTCGGCATCGAATTCGAGCCACGGCGGCGTCTTGCCCCGCCGGCGCTCGTCGACGTTTTCTTTCAGGTGGCCATTCTTCTTGAAGTTCTCGTGGACGGCGATCGTGTCCCCGGCCGAGAGGCGATACGACGGCGAGGTGACCCGCTTGCCGTTCACCAGGATGTGGCCGTGGCCCACGAACTGCCGCGCCTGACGACGCGTGGCGGCGAGGCCGAGACGGAACACGACGTTGTCGAGTCGCGACTCGAGCAGCTGAAGGAACACGGCACCGGTGGCGCCCTGCTTCTTCGAGGCTTCCTCGAAGAGATTGCGGAACTGCTTCTCGCCCATGTTGTAGAGGAAGCGCAGCTTCTGCTTCTCGCGCAGACGCACCCCGTAGTCCGACGGGCGGCGCCGACGGCGCTGACCGTGCTGCCCCGGAGGGTACGGGCGGCGCTCCATGTACTTCTGGACTTTCGGCGTTTCGGCCAAGTTCACGCCTTCGCGGCGCGAGATCTTGACGATCGGTCCTCGGTATCGACCCATGGTGTCTCCTGCTCCCTCAGCTGCCCTTGCGCTTGCGCGGGCGGCAGCCGTTGTGGGGGTGGGGGGTGTCATCCACGATCGAGCGGACGTTCACGCCGGTGGCCTGGATCGAGCGGAGCGCCTGCTCGCGCCCGGAGCCGGTGCCCCGGATGATGATGTCGAGCTGGCTCACGCCCATGTTCTGGGCCTTGCGCGTGGCGTCGGCGGCAGCGAGCTGGGCGGCGTAGGGCGTGCCCTTCTTGGAGCCCTTGTAGCCGATGCTGCCCGACGACGACCAGGCGACGGTGTTGCCGTCCATGTCGGTGATCGTGACGATCGTGTTGTTGTAGCTGGCGTGGATGAACGCCTTGCCCTCGCTCAGACTGCGCTTGACACGCTTGCGGGGCTGACGTCCACCTTTGCCGGCCTTCTTTTGCGGTTTGGCCATCGGAGTTTCCTCTCAGCCCTTACTTGCGGGGCGCCTTCTTCTTGCCGGCGACGGTGCGACGCGGGCCCTTGCGGGTGCGTGCGTTCGTCTTGGTGGACTGGCCGCGCACGGGCAGGCCGCGGCGGTGCCGCAGGCCGCGGTAGCAGCCGATGTCCATCAGTCGCTTGATGTTCTGCTGCACCTCGCGGCGCAGGTCGCCCTCCACCTTGTAGGTGGTGTCGACGACTTCGCGCAGCTTGGTGACTTCGGTTTCGGTCAGATCCTTCACGCGCGTGTTGGGATCCACGCCGGCGGTCTCGAGGATCGAGACCGAGCGGCTGGGCCCGATGCCGTAGATGTACGGCAGCGCGGCTTCGACGCGCTTTTCACGGGGAAGGTCGACGCCTGCGATTCGTGCCATGGTTACCCCTGCCTCTGCTTGTGCTTGGGGTTCGCCGAGCAGATCACGTAGACCTTGCCGTGGCGGCGAACGACTTTGCACTTTTCACACATCGGTTTGACGGATGCACGGACTTTCATGCTTGCTCTCCTACTTGCGGTAGACGATGCGACCCTTTTCGGGGTCGTAGGTGCTGATCTCGACCACCACGCGGTCGCCCGGGAGGATGCGGATGTAATGGCGGCGCATCTTGCCCCCGACGTGGGCGAGGATTTCGGGCCCAGCGTCGAGTTGGACCAAGAAGGTCGTGTTGGGTCGTGCTTCGAGAACCACACCTTCGGTGCGGATCGTGTCTTGCGTCGTCTCCGACCCTCGGTTTCGTTGGCCCGATCGATTACGCGCCATGTACACCTCCTGCTGCTGGAATCGTGCCGCTCGCGGCGCGCGTGCGCGGCGTCTGGTCGCGAGCGGTAAGGATGCGCGGTCCGTCTTCGGTGACGGCCACGGTGTGTTCGACGTGCGCGGCGAGGCTGCCGTCCGCAGTGGGTGCGGTCCAGTCGTCGTCGGCGACGCGGACGCGGGTTCGCCGCTGCGTCACCATCGGTTCGATCGCAAGGACCAGACCGGGGCGGAGGACGGGGCCGGTGCCGGCGCGTCCGTAGTTGGGAACTTCGGGGGCCTCGTGGAACTCTCGGCCGATGCCGTGGCCGACGAACTCGCGGACCACCCAGAACCCTTCCTGCTCGATGACGGCTTGGATTGCCGCGGAGACGTCACCGAGTCGATTGCCAGCCTGCGCTTCTGCGATCCCGGCGTAGAGGGAGCGTTCGGTCGCGTCGAGCAGGCGTCGGACGTCGGGGGGAACCGTACCGACGGCGTAGGTGCGGGCCATGTCGGCCGCAAAACCGCGGTAGAAGGTTCCGATGTCGATCGACACGATGTCACCGTCGCGGAGCGGTCGGTCGTTGGGGATGCCGTGGACCACCACGTCGTTGATCGAGGTGCACAGTGTCGCGGGAAAGCCGCGGTAGCCCTTGAAGGCGGGCGTACCGCCGCGCGAGACGATAGCATCCTCGGCCACCGCATCGAGTGTCGCGGTGGACACCCCCGGGGCGATCTCGCGCTCCACGGCTTCGAGGGCCTCGCGGTTGATCACCGCGGCCTCGGCCATGCGCTCGATCTCACGGGAGCGTTTGAGGATCACGGCAGGGCCTCGTCGATGCGATCGCTGACCGCGGACACCGACCCCTCGCCGTCGACGCGGCGCAGAAGGCCACGGTCGTCGTAGAAGTCGAGGAGCGGCTTCGTCTGCTCGTGGTAGACGCCCATGCGGGCGCGGATGGTGGCCTCGTTGTCGTCGCTGCGGCCCTCGTCCTCGGCGCGCTGCAGGAGGCGCCGGACGAGTTCGTCGTCGTCGACTTCGAGCGAGATCGCCGCATCGACGGACGCGCCGCGTTCGGCGAGCAGCTCGTCGAGGGCGCGGGCCTGCGCTTCGGTGCGCGGGAAGCCGTCGAGCAGCACCCGTACGGGCTCGAGCTCGTCCACTTCGGCGCCCACCATGCCGACGATCACGTCGTCGGGCACGAGCTGGCCTGAATCCATGATGCTCTTGGCACGGCGGCCGAGGTCGGTCCCGCGGCGCACGTGGTCGCGCAGCATGTCGCCGGTAGACAGCTTGCGCACCTCGCGACGCTCGGCCAGGAGGGCGGCCTGCGTGCCCTTGCCGGCGCCCGGAGGGCCCATGAAGAGCACGACGAGGCTGGCATCCGTACCGGTGGAAGCGGCCTCGCTCACGTCACATCCTCCGCCCGCGACCGCGGATGCGGCCCTTCGAGACGAAGCCCTCGTAGTGGCGCATCATCAGCTGCGATTCGAGCTGGCGCAGCGTGTCGAGCGCGACGCCGACCACGATGAGCAGGCCGATGCCGCTGAACACGAGGCTGAGCTGCCCGGCGCCGGTGATCCAGGCGAGGATCTGCGGCAGCGCGTTGACCGCACCGAGGAAGAGTGCGCCCCAGAGGGTGATGCGCCCGGTGATGCGGGTGAGGTGGTCGGTGGTGGGCTGCCCCGGGCGAACGCCGGGGACGAAGCCGCCGTACTCGCGCAGGTTCTCGCTGATCCGGCGCGGGTCGAAGCTGATCTGCGTGTAGAAGTACGTGAACGCGACGATCAGCACCGTGCTCGTCACCAGACCCTGCCAGCGCGAGGGGTCGAACCAGGTGGCGATGGCCGTAGCCCACGCCTCCCCTTGGAACGAGCCCAGCAATACGCCGGGGAGGATCAGGATCGACACCGCGAAGATGATCGGGATCACGCCGGCGGCGTTGAGGCGCAGCGGTATGTACGTCGACTGCCCGCCCATCACCTTGCGGCCGACGACCTTGCGGGCGTACTGCACCGGGATGCGGCGCTCGGCCTGTTGCACCAGCACCATGCCGGCGATCGCCACGATGAGCAGCGCGAAGAAGATCAGCAAGCTGAAGATGTTGCCCTGCCCCTGCCCGATCAGCGTGAACTGCTGGGCGATGGCGCTCGGGAAGATCGCAACGATGCCCGCGTAGATGATCAGCGAGATGCCGTTGCCGATGCCGTATTCGCTGATCTTCTCGCCGAGCCACATCACGAGGCTGATGCCCGCGACCTGGGTGATGACGACGATCAGCCAGAAGAACGGCCCGTTGGCCCACCCGACCTTGAGCACGCCGGCGGGACCGATGAGCGCGATGGCGAGGAACAGCGCCTGCACCGCACCGAGGGTGGTCGAGGCGTAGCGCGTGTACTGCGTGATCTTGCGCCGCCCCTGCTCGCCTTCCTTGGCCAGCTTCTCGAGCTGGGGGACGGTCGAGGTGAGCAGCTGGAAGATGATGCTCGCGGTGATGTAGGGGATGACCCCGAGGGCGGCGATCGAGAACTGCTCGAAGTTGCCGCCCGAGATGAAGTTCAGGAGGTTGAAGAGCTCCCCACCGGGCGCGCCCGGGAGACCGGCCGAAGTCTCGGCCCCCGCCCGTCCCGGGTGCTCCTGCCCGACTCGGTGGACCTCTCGAAGGGCCGGCGTGCGGCGTACACGCGGGTGCGGA
>CBDUCW010000137.1:0-6332 GCA_965365745.1 uncultured Trueperaceae bacterium | reverse complement strand
CGTCGGCTTGTTGCGGGCCGAACACAAGACAAAGATCGAGAAATACCTGCGCCGCCACTATCCCGACGGAATCCCTGCCTTCGGTGCCGATGGACGAGCCGTAGAAGAGGGTCCCGATCTCGTAGTCGTCCATGTCCACGGTCTCGAGCGAGGCCAGCAGCGCCTGCACCGGGGTCTCCCCCGTCGCCTTCAGCGACCCGTCGACCAATCCGATCGGCGAGCCCTCGGTCACGCTGACGCCGTCGATCTCGACACTGCGGCTCGCGTGCGTGACCTCGACCGTCACCGCATGCTCCGCCGCCTCGGCCATGTCGTCGTAGAGCTCGTCGAGCGGCAGGGCTTCGTTGAAGAGCACCGCAGCTGCGAGCCCCGCGCCCAACGTTCGCGTGGGCAACACGCGAACGTTGTGGGTGGGCACGAGCTCGTCGACGCGCTCGGCGGCCATGATGATGTTCTTGTTGTTGGGCAGGACCAGCACGTCCTCGGAGCCGAGCGTGCGCACGGCGTCGGCGATGTCCTGGACGCTGGGGTTGTTCGTCTGCCCCCCGCCCACGATGCGCGCTCCCAGGCTGCGGAACACCTTCGTGAGCCCGTACCCGTCCGACACCACGACGAGGCCGCTGGCGGGCTTCGTCGCCGCCTCGGCATCGACGTGCGCGAGGATCTCGGAGTGCTGCTCGCTCATGTCCTCGACCTTCGAGCGCACCATGCGGCCGTACTTGGCCACCGTGGCGAGCAGCTGCTCGGGCTGCTCGGTGTGGATGTGCCCCTTCACGAAGCCCTCGGCCCCCACGACGAGCAGCGAATCGCCGTAGGACTGCACTTCGTCGCGGATCCGATTCGTGTCGACTTCGACGCCTTCGGTGCAGAAGCCGTACTCCTCCTCCTCGAAGCCGCTCTGCGCATGGTCGACGACCTCGGGCGGCTCGGGCAGTTCGCGCCCCTCGAAGGCTGCGATGATGCCCTCGAAGATGTGCAGCAGCCCCAGGCCCCCGGCGTCGACGACGCCCGCCTGCTTCAGGATCGGAAGTTGCTCCGGGGTCTTCGCGAGCGCGTCGCGGCCGGCTTCGAGCGCATCGCCGAGCACGGTGAGGGGGTTGCGCGCGTTGGACGCCGCGGCGCCGTCCGCCACCGCACGGATCACCGTCAGAATGGTCCCCTCGACGGGCTTCACGACCGCGTCGTAGGCGCTCTTGGTGGCGCCCTTGAGGGCGTCGACCAACTGGTCGCACTCGATCCGCTCGTGCTCCCGGACCCGATCCGCAAAGCCCTTGAGGATCTGCGACAGGATGACACCGGAGTTGCCGCGCGCGCCGAGCAACGATCCGTAGCCGATCGCGTGCGCGAACACGTCCATCGACGCGGGATCCTCCTCGTCGAGCTGGCGCCGCACCGATTGCATCGTCAGGTGCATGTTCGTGCCCGTGTCGCCGTCCGGCACCGGGTACACGTTGAGCGCGTTGACTTCTTCGACGTACACGCCGAGCCACTCCGTGGCGTACGAGAACGCCTCGCTCAGCTCGGCCGGGCCGAGTCGCACCGGTTCGGCGACGGCCTCAGGCATCGGTCGCGTGGGCCCGCAACGTGCGGTTCACGGAGAAGGGCGTCGCAAGCAACGGGGCGCGACCGTCGGACGGGGTCAGCAGCGTTCGCGGCATGGGGCCTCCTGCGGCATCGAAGGTGGGGAAGCGGGGTGGCAGCGCACCGCGAAACGGATCTGCCGCTTGGGATGCGTCGGCAGAATCTGAGGGTGCGCGTGGTGGACGGCAGTCGTTCGCGTCGTAGCGTACCCGGCGCGGGGCCTCGGCAGTGCAACGTCGCAGACGAACGAAGCTCACTGCGACGGGTCCCACACGCGCACGGCGATCTCGTGGTGGTCGACCGGAACGCCCTGACCGACGATGAACGCGTAGATCCGTTCGAGCAGGTCGCGCAACAGGCCGGGGTCGGCGCTCACGGCCGCGATCGCGATCCGCTCCCAGTCGTGCGCGTCGAGGCCGTCGATCCGGGCGACCGACACGGAGTGGCGCTGCTTGACGCGCTCGACCACCGGCTTGACCAGCGAGCGCTTCTGCTTGAGGCTGCGCGCGAAGGGCGTGCCGAAGCGCACCTCGAGGACGCCGACGTGCACGTGCGACGTACTCACGACGACGGAACCCGGGGTCGGGAGCGGCGGGCTTGCGACCCGGGCGCGACGTCCCGCGCGGTACCGGTCGAGATCACGACGGCTGGCCGCGCGACCCGAGGGTTCGGGTGTAGACCCGGGCCGGGCGGGGTGTGTAGTCGGCCCCCTCGAGCGCGGCGCGTCCGGCGGCGTCGCTCTTGGGCACGACCGCTTCGAGGTCGTAGACGGCTGCGTCGTAGGCGCTCTTGGTCACGGCCTCGGCGAGGAGCGCCAGGACCCGTTCGGGGGCCGCGCCGTCGGCGCCCGTCGCTTGGGCGGCGTCCGTACCCGCGCTGGCATCCGCGACCGTCTCGCGTGGAGCGGGCTCGAGCGCCGCGAGGCGGGCGATCCGCAGCACGGGGCGGGCTCCGGTCCACACCGATTGGGCGAGCACGAAGCCGAGCACGCCGCCAGGGCTCTCGACGACGAAGCTGTGTCCGGATCGCCCGTACAGACTCAGGCTCGCCGACGACACGAAGGGCTCGGTCTGGTGGCGCTCGGCGTAGGCGCCGTCGATCGGCGCGAGGACCCCGACGTCGTCGCGTTCGACGGCCCGCACCCGCAGGGCCGGGCTCACGACCGCACCCAGGATCCGCTCTTGCCGCCGTGCTTCTCGAGCAGGCGCACCGCGTGGATCTCGATCGACTTCCCCCCGTCGGCGGCACCCCCCGCCGCACCCTTGAGCATGTCGTAGAGCGTCAGCGCAGCGACCGACGCCGCCGTCATGGCCTCCATCTCGACGCCCGTCGTCGCGCTGGTGCGGCAGCGCGCCTCGACGCGGACCGTGCGTCCGCCGTCGTCCTCCACGGGCCCGAGATGGCAGCGCACCTCGACGTTGGCGAGCGGCAGCGGGTGGCACAACGGGATGAGGTCGGCGGTGCGCTTCGCGCCCATCACGCCGGCGAGCTCGGCGACGGCGAGGGGGTCCCCCTTGGGATTGGCCGCGTCGTCGAGCCAGGCGGCCGCCGCGGGCGGAAGCGACAGCGTCGCCTCGGCCACGGCCGTTCGCGTGGTGGTGGGCTTGTCGGACACGTCGACCATCACAGGATGGCCGTCGCGGAAGTGATTCGATGCCATGCCGGCATGGTAGCGCGCGGCACCGGCCGACACGAGCCGAGCGGCGGCCCGCGCTAGACGACGATGCGCCCCGCGACGTCCTCGGAGCGGGCTGCGTCCCAGGCGTCGTAGCCCGCCTCGACGAAGTACAGACCGTAGGGCGGCACGTTCGTTCCCGCGCGGCGCCGGTCGCGCGACGCGAGCACCTCGCCGACGTCCGCGGGCGTGAGCTTTCCCTTCCCCACCCACAGCAGCGTGCCGACGATCGTGCGCACCATCGTCCGCAGGAAGCCGTCCGCCGCGATGTGCAGGCGCAGCTCGCCGCGGCGCTCGCGCAGGTCGCAGAGGTGGACGGTGCGTACCGTGGTGCGCGTTTCCTGGGTCGCGAAGGCCGCGAAATCGCGGCGGCCGACGATCCGCTCGGTGGCCGCGCGCATCGCGTCGACGTCGACGTCGCGGAACACCGGAAGGACGCGGCGTCGGTCGATCGCGAGACCGCGCGCATCGCGGCGCACGACCCGCATCCGGTAGAGGTAGCGGCGATAGAGGCAGTCGTACTGCGCCTCGAAGTCGGAGGCGACCGTCGCCGCGTCGAGCACGACGACGTCGCGCGGAAGGTGCGCGTTGAGCGCGAGGCGGAACCGTTCGTCGACCAACGTCGCCGTGGTGTCGACGTGGGCGACCATCCCCAGCGCGTGCACCCCGGCGTCCGTGCGCCCCGCACCGAAGACCGGTCCGTGCCGCCCCGGGAGGCGGGCCAGCGCCGACTCGAGCTCCCCCTGCACCGTTCGCTCGCCGCGCACCTGGCGCTGCCAGCCCTTGAAGCCGCTGCCGTCGAATTCCAGCGTCAGCCGGATCCGTCGCGCCGCGGGCTCCGTCCCGCGCTCCGCCGGCGCGTGGGCCGCGGACGCGACCTCGCTGCCGCCTGTGTCGTTCGAGTCGCTCACGCGAGCGAGCGTAGCAAGCGCGCCGATGGACCGGTGCGCCCCCGTGCGAACATGCCGCCATGGAACGCACGACTTCGCAGGCACTCTTCGATCGCGCGCGGGCGCTCATCCCCGGCGGGGTGAATTCGCCGGTGCGCGCCTTCGGCTCGGTGGGCGGAACCCCGCCGTTCCTCGAGCGCGCGGCCGGTTCGCGCCTCTGGGACGCCGACGGCAACGAGTACATCGACGCGATCGGCTCGTGGGGCCCGATGATCCTCGGGCACGCCCACCCGGCCGTGCTCGGGGCCGTCGAGCGCGCCCTGGCGTCCGGCACCAGCTT
This sequence comes from uncultured Trueperaceae bacterium, assembly GCA_965365745.1. Lineage (GTDB taxonomy): Bacteria > Deinococcota > Deinococci > Deinococcales > Trueperaceae > CBDUCW01. The sequence continues at coordinate 1,846 of CBDUCW010000137.1, read as the reverse complement.
CGGCGCCCCCACCGAGGCCGAGGTCGCGCTCGCCGAGCGCGTGCTCGACCGCTATCCGGGCAGCGACCGCGTTCGCTTCGTCAACTCCGGTACGGAGGCGACGATGAGCGCGCTGCGCGTCGCGCGCGGCGCGACCGGCCGCGACTTGGTCGTGAAGTTCGCGGGCAACTACCACGGGCACGCCGACGGGCTCCTGGTCGCGGCCGGCTCGGGCGCGATGACCACCGGCGTGCCGTCCTCCGCGGGCGTTCCCGCCCGCACCGCCGAGACGACGCTCGTGGCGAACTACAACGACCTCGCATCGGTCGAGGCGCTGTTCGCAGATCACCCGGGCGAGATCGCGGCCGTCATCCTCGAGCCGGTGGTCGGCAACATGGGCGTCGTCGTCCCCACCACCGCGTTCCTCGACGGTCTGCGCGCGATCACCCGTCGCGAGGGCGCGCTGCTGGTCGTGGACGAGGTGATGACCGGATTCCGTCTCGCCCGCGGGGGCGCGATCGAGCGCTTCGGGATCGACGCCGACCTGGTCTGCTGGGGCAAGATCGTCGGCGGCGGACTCCCGGTAGGGGGCTACGGCGGACGCGCCGAGATCATGGACCACGTGTCGCCGCTCGGCCCCGTGTACCAGGCGGGCACGCTCTCGGGGAACCCGTTGGCGATGGCCGCCGGGATCGCGCAGCTCGACGCGATGGATGCCGCGAGCGACCTGTACGACGTACTCGAGGCCCGCACGGCCCAGCTCGAACGAGGGCTCGCCGAGGGGGCGGAGGCCGCGGGGGTCGCGGTGCAGATCAATCGCGTCGGATCGATGATCACGGTGTTCTTTTCCGAAACGCCCGTCACCGATTACGACTCGTCGAGTGCAACCGACGACGCCGCCTTCCGAACCTGGTTCCACGGCCTCCTCGAGCGCGGCGTCTACTGGCCGGCGAGCCGCTTCGAGGCCGCCTTCCTGTCGTACGCCCACAGCCGCGACGACATCGACGCGATGATCGCCGCCGCGCGCGGCGCCTTCGCCGACGTCGCTGCCGCGCGCGAGGCGTCCGCCTAGACCGGCATGGCCCTCCCCCCGACCGACGACACGATCGCCGCGATCGCCACGGCCAACGGCCCGGGCGCGGTCGGCATCGTGCGGGTATCGGGCCCCGGGGCGCTGACGATCGGAGCCCGGCTGTTCCGTCCGGCCGGCGGCGCTGCGGTCGGCGACCTCGCGGGCCATACCGCGGCGTTCGGGCGCATCGTCACGCCCGACGATCCCGCGAGGGTCCTCGACGAGGCGCTGCTGCTCGTGTTCCGCGCCCCCCGCTCGTACACCGGGCAGGACGCGGTCGAGTTCCAGACCCACGGGGGCGCCGCGGTGCTCCGTGCCGTGCTGGACGCCTGCCTCGAGGCCGGCGCGCGGGCGGCCGGGCCGGGCGAATTCACGCTGCGGGCCTACCTCGAAGGCCGCCTCGACCTCGCCCAGGCCGAGAGCGTGCTCGGCATCGTGCACGCGACCACCGAGCGAGCCCGCCGCAGCGCCGCGCACGGCCTCACGGCCGCGCTGTCGGGCAAGATCGGCGAGCTCCAGAGCCACGTGACGCGTGCCTACGGATCGTTGCAAGCGGCGCTCGACTACCCCGAGGAAGGCGTTCCCGAAGCCGAGCTCGACGTGCCGCTCCAGCGAGCGCTCGACGGGATCGACGCCCTGCTGGCGACGGCCCGCGCCGGCCGCATCGCCGAGCGCGGCGCCCGGCTGGCGCTCGTCGGACGCCCGAACGCCGGCAAGTCGAGCCTCGTCAACGCGCTGCTCGGCTACGAACGCAGCATCGTCTCGGAGTCTCCGGGCACGACGCGCGACTACCTC
>CBDUCW010000136.1:0-6375 GCA_965365745.1 uncultured Trueperaceae bacterium | reverse complement strand
CGTCTCGCCGCGGGGGGAGCCGGAGGTGCGCACCGTCGTGCTCCGGGGCGTCACGAACGACGGATGGCCCTACCTGATCGGCGATGCCCGTGCGGCGAAGCAGCGGGCGCTCGACGCCGAGCCGGTCGCCGAACTGTGCGCCTGGTGGGCGCGCACGCAGGAGCAGTTCCGATTGCGCGGCACGGTCCGGAGCATCGTCGGACCGCAGGCAGCCGACGTGTGGACCGAACGCCGACGCACGCTCTGGCAGGACCAGGGCGCCGAGGGACGGCGTCTGTTCCTGGGACCCGACCCGGGGACACCGCTCGAGGCCGACGCGCGGGAGACCGACGCCGCAGCGGAGGGGCGCTCGGAGCCGGGCGCGCCGCCGGAGGGCGATCCCGAAGACCCGCCCGCATGGTTCTCGCTGTACGTCCTGACGCCCACGCGGGTCGAGCGCCTCGTGCTGGGGCCGCCGCACCGACGCGAGATCTACCGGCGCGCGGCGACGGGCTGGACCGGCGGACCGGTGGCGCCGTGATCGGGGTGCGAGGTGAACGCGGTCGAGTCGGCGCGGGGCCGGCCGCCCCTGCACCCGGGAGGTCCACCCCGAGCAGATCCACCCCCCTCGGATCCGCCCCCACCATGGGTGAAGGCCCGACCGGCGTCCGGTCGAGCCTCCATCTCCGTCGTAACCGCCGCCCCCCGGCGGTTGCCCCCAGCCTACGTGGAGCGGCATCACGTCCGAAAGGTGCAGCTGTCACAGGCGACTGGGGCAGGTGTGGTGGTCAGACCACGCCGCACGGGGGGGGATGCCGATGACGATCCCCTCCGCACGGCGTGGATCGGGCGACGCGGCCACCCTGCTGCGCCGCGCCCGCGTCCCACTCCTCCTGGTCGTGATCGTGGTCCTCGCCGGCACATTCGGCTTTCGAATGCTGTGGCTCCACGAGGACGCGACGTGGCTCGACGCGCTCTACATGACGATCATCACCGTCACGACGGTCGGCTACAACGAGGTGTTCCCGCTGGGCGAAGGCGGCCGTGTGCTCGCGATGATCGTGTCGCTGACGGGGATCGGCAGCCTGTTCTACCTCTTCGGGGTCGTGATGGAGATCCTGGTCGCGCGCGAACTGTTCAACCCGTTCGAAAGGAGAGCGATGCAACGGACGATCGACGAACTCGAGGGGCACATCGTAGTGGCCGGCTTCGGCCGGATGGGGCGGCACGCCGCCGAGGAACTCGCCGACGAGGGGGTCGACTTCCTCGTGATCGACCGCGAACCGGCGGCCGTCCAAGCCTGCCGAGACGAAGGGTTTCTCGTGATCGAGGGCGACGCCGAGGAGGACGACACGCTTCTCACGGCCGGGATCGACCGTGCGCGCGGCCTCGTCGTGGCCACGGCCTCGGACGCCACCAACGCCTTCGTGGTCATGAGCGCCCGCGTGCTCAACCCCGAGCTCACGATCGTCACGCGCGCCGACGACGGCGTCGCCGTGCGCAAGCTCGAACGCGCCGGCGCCGACCGCGCGGTCGACCTCTACACGCTCGGCGGGCGGCGGCTCGCGCATGCCCTGCTCCACCCCGCCGCGATCGAGTTCTTTTCGGGCACGCTGCGACGGCGCAGCGACGAGCCGGCGATCACGATCGAGCAGATCACGCTCCGCGACGAACACCTCGACGGGCAGACGCTGCGCGGGCTCGACCTCCGCGCCCGCACGGGCGCCAGCGTGCTCGCCATCCTGCGGGACGACGGCGCGAGCCCCAACCCCGATCCCGACGCGGTCCTGAGCCGCGGCGACACGCTGGTGGTGCTCGGCGACGCGTCGAGCATGGGGGCGACCCGTCGCCTGCTGCACGGCGCCGGCAGCATCCCCGACCCTCGCGCCGGCGACCCCTCCCCTGGCACCACGGAGTAGCGCCGGCGCAGGCTGAATCGTGCCCATGCGGGCGACCCCGGCCGCGGGCGAGGCCCGGTAGACTCGCGGGCATGACCGACGGACCCGCCACCGATCGCGACGCTCCCGCCCCGCCGGCCGTCGACGCCCCAACCGACGCACCCGCCGGCGCACCCGCCGATGCCCCCTTCGTTGGGTCCGAAGTCGGATCCGCCGCCGGCTCCGAGGTTCCCCGCCCCGACCCGGACGATGCGGGCACACATGCTGCCGGGCCCGATGAACCGCGCATGGTGGTCGAGCGCGACGGCGTGCGCTACACCTTGCTCGGCACGGCGCACGTCTCGCGTTCGAGCGCCGAGGCGGTGGAGCGCGAGATCGCGAGCGGCCGCTACGACACGGTGGCCATCGAGCTCGATCCGGGGCGGCACGCGGCGCTGACGAACCCCGAACGCCACCGCGACCTCGATCTGTTCGAGGTGCTGCGCCAAGGGCGGGCCGGCGCATTGGCCGCGAGTCTGGCGCTGGGGGCGTTCCAGCAGCGCCTCGCCGATCAGATGGGCATCGAACCCGGCGCCGAGATGCGCGCCGCGATCCGCGTCGCCGACGAGCACGGGCTGCCGCTGTGGTTGGTCGACCGCGACATCGGCGTCACGCTGCGGCGCGTGTACCGGAACGTCCCCTGGTGGCAGCGCCTGACGCTGTTCGGCGGACTGATCGCCAGCGTGGTGTCGAGCGAGGAGATCACCGAAGAAGAGATCGAGGCGCTGAAAGAAGGCGACATCCTCGAGGCCACGTTCACGGAGTTCGCCGAGACCTCGGCGCGCTTGTACGAGCCGCTCATCGCCGAGCGCGACGCCTACATGGCGGCCCGACTCGAGCAGGAGCGGGCGAACGCCATGCGCGCCGGAACGGCGACCGATGCGGAGGCGCGCCCGCTCGAAGTGCTCGTGGTGCTCGGCGCCGGCCACCTCAAGGGGGTCCGCGAGCAGCTCGAAGCCGCGCCCGCGGAGGAGCCCTCGGCGCGCATCGCGGCGCTCGACGAGACCCCACCCCCGAGCCTGCTGCGCCGCGCCCTCCCGTGGCTGATCGCGGCCCTGATCGTGGCCGGATTCGTGGTGGGCTTCGTGCGCAACCCCGAGCTCGGCGTGTCGCTCCTCGGCGACTGGGTGATCATCAACGGCGGCCTCGCGGCGCTCGGCGCCGCGGCGGCCCTCGCGCACCCGCTGACGATCCTCGGCAGCTTCGTGGCCGCGCCCATCACGTCGCTGAACCCCACGATCGGCGCCGGATTCGTCGCCGCGGGGCTCGAGCTGTGGCTTCGCAAGCCCAAGGTGGGCGATTTCGAACAGCTGCGCCGCGACGTGACGGTCGTACGCGGCTGGTGGCGCAACCGCGTCGCGCGAACGCTGCTGGTGTTCGTGTTCGCGACCCTGGGTTCCGCCCTCGGCACCTACCTCGGCGGAGCGCGGATCTTCGGGCGGCTGTTCGGATGAGCTCGGGCTAGTCGCGGCCTCCGCAGGCGAGCAGGCGCGACCGCAGCCAGGCGAGGTTGGCGCGCTTCCGCTCGCCGTAGCGGGCGCGTGCGGCCTCGGTGAAGAAGCTGTGGTGCTCGAGGAAGCGGACCTGACCCCGGTACCACTCGAGGTCGCTGTACTCGGTGCCGCGCAGTTCGAGCTCACGGCGGAGATCGCGATTTCGCTCGCGGAAGTCGTTGCGTCCCAGCACGGCCAGGTCGGCGTCCACGACGATCTCCTGTTCGCGGGTGCCGGGTTCGCGGTCGATCGCCGTGGCGAGGATCATCCCTTCGATCCGGTCGATCGTCGCCGGGTCGAACCCGAAGCGCGGCAGCACGCGCCGCGCGATCGCGGCCGAGGCCTGCTCGTGGCCGGCGTAGCGCTCGGTGAACCCGACGTCGTGCAGCAGGGCGGCGGCCTCGATGGCGCGTCGCGACGGCGGTGCCATGCCTTCGGCCTCGGCCAGGCGTCGCGCCGCGGGTGCGACGTCGTCGATGGTGTGGGCGATGTCGTGGTAGGTCAGGCGGTCGTCCAGGCCGGCGCTCAGGTGCCCGCGCACCCAGGCTTCGAGGTCGAGGAGATCGACGGACGGACTCATGGCCGCTCCGAGGCCGTGCCGACGGCCGGAGCGCCCTCGCCCGCGTCGTGCGCCGTGTCGCGGCCCCTGGGGTCCCGCGCGTCGTGCGCCTCGTCGGCATCCGGGTCGCGACCCGGCCCGGCGCCCTCGTCGGGATCCGAGGTCGAAGGGGCCGCGCCGGCGGCGGCGTCTGTCGCCTCGCCGACCGCGTTCGAAGGCCCGCGGGGCGACGCGCCCCGCTCGGCCGTCGCCGAGGTCGCGCCGAGCCGCCGAAGGTTGTCGACCGCCTCGTCGAGCCGCTCGGCGAGGATCCGCACCACGGCGAGCGCAAGCTCGCTGTAGCGCGCCATCAGCGCCCAGATCGCGTCGCGGTGCACCACCAGGGCGAGCACGTCGTCTTCGGCGACGCAGGTCGCGCTGCGTTCGCGTTCCGTGATCACCGCCATCTCGCCGATCACGCTCTGCGGGCCGCGCACCGCCACCGTGCCGGCGCCGGCGACGCGGATCGCCACCCGCCCCTCGACGACGACGAAGAGGCTGTCGCCCCGCTCGCCCTCCTCGATCAGGACGTCGGCCGGGCGGAAGGCCAGCTCCTCGGCCGTCTCCGCGATCGCGACGAGCAGCTCGCTGGGCAGGTCCCGAAACAGCGGAGCGGCCTTGAGCGCCAGCACGCGCTCGAGCGTCGACAGCATCAGGGCGCTCCCGTCGGCAGCAGGTCCCGCGCGTAGCTCCGCACGCGCGGATCCGGGTCCTCGGCCGCGTAGGGTCCGAGCACGGCCCGCGCCTCGGAGGTGCGAAGCATTCGCGCACAGGCGCGCAGGCCCGCCTCGCGGAGCCACGGCACGTCGGATCCGAGCGCGGCACGCGCCGCCCCCTCGAAGGCGAGCAGGCGGCGCTCGCCGGCCTCGAAGACCGCACACGCCCGCAGCCACGGATCGGCGCCGCCCAGCGCCGCCCGCAGCACGGCGTCGAGGCCGGGCACGGGCACCTCGAAGCGACGTCGAGCGAAGGCGTCGCGGCGATCGGGATCGTCGTCGAAGAGGGGAAGGATCAGGGTGCGGTCGCCTCCGTGGAGCATCGTGTCGAGCAGTTCGATCTGCTCCGCCGTAAGGGGCACGACCGGGCGGGGCGTGCCCGTCGCGGCACGGCTTCGTTGCGCCGCGGTGTCGGCCGCGGCGACGGCAGGGTACCGCATCGCCACCAGATCGAACACGCGGGTGGCGGCATGTTCGGCGCGCGCGGTCAACGCCTCGAGGAGCAGCGGTCCGCAGCCCGCGCGGCGGGCCCCGCGAACGTCGAGCCAGGCCGTGTAGGCGGCGCGCGCCTCGGCGCGGATCCGTGGATCGAGGTCGGCCGAGCTGGCGCGCAGCGCCGAGCCTCCCAGGCTCCGCAGCGCGCGGATCGCGGCCCCGCGCAATCGATCGTCGTCGTCGCGGAGCAAGCGGTCGAGCTCGTCGACGCACGGCGCTCCGACCGTGCGAGCGAGCACCTCCGGTACGGCGGCGCGCACGTCGGCCGCCGTCGACCCGTCGGCGAGCGTCCGGCGCAGGTCGGGTGCCGCGGCAGGGCCGATGGCCTCGAGGGCCGCCGCCGCCCGCCGTCCCAGGATCGGGTGGGCGAGCCGATCGATCAGCATCGGCGCGAAGACGGGATCGGCCAAGGCGGCGGCCGCGTCCACCGCCGCGCCCTGCACGACGAGATCGCGATCGTCGAAGGCCCGCGTGAGCGTTCGGCGGACGCTTCCGATCCGGAGTCGTCCCAGCAGTTCGACGCCGGCGGCCCGCGCGGCGGGATCGTCGTCCTCGAGCCACGCCCGCAGGTGCGCCACGGCCTCGATCAGGTCCTCGAAGTCGCCGCCCTCGAGCAGCGCCGCGATCGCGGCCCTTCGCTCGAGGGCGGTGTCGGCGTCGAGGGCGCGGAGCAGGCGTGCGCGGTCGCTCGGCATCGAGCCCGGCGACGCGGCGAGCCGCCCGAGGGCGCGCAGTGCAGCGGCCCGCACGTCCACCACTTGGTCGTCCAGGCATGCGCGAACGGCCGCGACGACCCGGTGTTCGCGTGCGTCGGCCACGACGCCGAGCGCTTCGGCGCGAATCTCGGGGCGCGGGTGGGCGAGCAGCGACGGGAGCGCCTCGCGCCACTGCGCCAGGGGCACCGTGCGCGCGACCGCCAGGGCGTGGGCCACCCGGGCGGCGTCGTCCGACACGAGTTCGGCACGCAGCGCGCCGACGTCGGCGCGCCGAAGCGCGCGGGCACGCGTCGCCTCCGCGCCGGCATCCGCCACCGAGGCCTCGCGCAGCACGGCAGCGTGACTCCGCCGGAGCATCTGGACCAGGGGGATCCACACCGCGATCACGATGGCGGTGGCGACGATCCACCAGTAGGGCGGCATGCGCTCCCACAGGGCCAG
>CBDUCW010000135.1:0-6389 GCA_965365745.1 uncultured Trueperaceae bacterium | reverse complement strand
GCGCGCAGGGTCCACGGAATCGCACCGAGGAGCACGCCCACGATCGCGCCGAGCAGGGCCATCGCGACCATGAATCCGAGGGTCTCGCCCAGGCTGCTGTCGCGGAATCCCCCCATCCACGTCGCGACACGCATGGCCAGACGACCCCCGAGGCCTCCGAAGAGGAGGCCGGAGAGGAAGCCCGCGCTCGCGTGACGGAGGGAGCGTGCCACGTCAGCCGATCGGTGCCCCCGGCGCTACGGTGAGCAGGGCAGCGCCGTCAACGCCTCCGAGAAGGCAGCCGACTCGAGCACAAGGATCGTGGGCTCGCGGCTCATCGGTCCGAAGGCCACCATGAACACGGGGCTGACGGCCTCGCGCATCCCCGCGAGGATCGTCTCGAATCGCTCGGGGTCGACATCGTATCGAGGTCCGTCGTAGCGCAATGCGGTGCCGTCCTCGCTGCGGGCAAGGCCCGCCCACGGCCCGAGCTCGGGCTCGAGATCGAACTTGATCCCGAACAGCACGGGCGAGCCGCTCGATTCGGCGAACTCGTCGGCTTCGAGCACGAACGAGCGTCCCGACGGCTGTGTGTCGTCGCAGATGAAGTGGACCTGGCCGTCGATGCCGTACTGCGTGCCGGCGGAGATCGACGGCACTTCGGCCCCGGAGTCCGGATCGGTCCAGCTACCCAGCGTCCACGTGCCGATCTGTTCCTGTGCCCACGCAGAAGAGAGCACTGCAAGGCCAAATGCCACGAGAAGGATCGAGAGGTTCCAGGGCGAATCGAATCTCCTCGTCATGCTGCGACTATAGGGGATGCGGCGTGCTCATCGTTCCTGGCGATGCCGAGGCAGGAGCGCATGACGCGAGCGCATGACGCGCCGCCGATCGCCACGCGGACGGCCCGCCGCGTGGCCGCTTCAGGGCGCCCCTGCGTCGATCATGCCGAACTCGTGGCCATGCTTCGGACTCGACGGTCGTGGCGGATCTTGAGCGCGACGACGACCCCCCAGAGCGCGATGTTGGCCACCGCCGCCACCGGCGACGCGGTGAAGACGAGCGCCGTGGCCAGCGGCAGCGTGTTGAACAGGGCGTGGATGAGGACGTTCAGCGCCACGCTGCGCGTGCGTTCGTAGAACCACGCATGCAGGATCGCCATCGCGACGATGCCGATCGAAAAGCCGATCAGGCTGCCGATCAGCGCGACGGCCGGCATCCCTTGCTCGACGAACATGAAGACGACGACCGGGAAGTGCCACAGCGCCCACGGAATGCCGACGAGCCAGCCGGTGTCCCAGAAGGTTCGGCCGCGCATCCAGCGGGCGTTGAGGTAGCCGCGCCAGCCGAGCTCCTCGGTGCCCGAGGTCGCGACCTGGTAGACGAAGAAGAGCGCCAGGAAGGCGACGAGGCCGGAGGCCGAGGGTGCGTCGGCCCGCGGCGCCGCGGTGAGCGCCGTGAGCAGCACCGCCGGCGCCACGACGAGCCCCAGGATCAGTGCCACGCGACCGAGCTCTGCGCCTGTGATCGCGCGCGACCGCAGCCGCTCGAGGAGGCCGGCCACGCCTTCGTCACGGTCGCCGCTCGCCACCACCAGTGCGGCGAGCGCGGGCCCGTAGACGGCGACCAGCGAGAGGACCGAGATCCACGCGAGCGGGCCGAGGGCCCCGTCCCCGCGGAACCACGTCCACACGAGTTCCTCGTTGTAGAGCGGAGCGCCGAACCCGGCGCGCACCGCGAGCAGGTACGCGACGATCCAGAGCGTCCACGAAAATCCGAAGGCGATTCCGAGGAAGCGCCAATCGGACGGCGTGTAGACTGGGGCGGGAGGGGGATGTCCGGCTGCAGGCTTCATGCGACGAAATATACGCGCCGGGCAGCCTCGCCCTGTGGTTGGAACCGACGACCTCGAGCGCAGGGGCGCTCGGTCGCCGGGCCGGTCGGTGCGCCCACCGAGTCCCGTCGGCGACGCTCGTGGTTCAGCCTGCCGAGGCGGGCTGCAGCTCTTCGTACGCGCTCAGCAACGTATGCCCGATGTGGCTGAGCTCGTAGGTTCGGTGCCGCCCCTGGCGCAGGCTCTGGACGAGTCCGGCGTCCCGGAGCCAGCCGAGTTGCTGCGAGACCGCGCTCGAGGTCACCTGGAGCCGGTCGGCGAGATCGCTCGGCGTGGCCGGCGCGACGAGGTGCTTGAGCAGGCGGGCCCGCGACGAGCCGAGCAGGTGCTCGAGCCGTTCGCTCGCTTCCGGCAGGTCCGGGTACCAGAGCTGATGGGCGCCGCGCGCCCGGTACTGGATCGTCTCGCGCGCATGGCTTCCGATCGCGATGACGTAGGCCTTGGTGAACACCGAGGGGATGAGGATGAGCCCGCGGCCCCTCGGGTTCGGCGCCGGAAGGTGCACCAGGCAGTGCTCGCCCTTCGCCTCGGGACCCGGCAGGAGTTCGAGCGCGCCGTCGGCGAAGCGAAGCCGGTTCGAAAGGCCCGAGAACAGCGGCTCGGGTCCCTCGAGCGCGAGCGTTCGCGCACGGTGGGTGACGTCGGCCTCGAGCAGCGAACGCATGCGCGGCCAGACGTCGGCCAGCGCCGCCTCGAAGTAGGCGGCGAGCTCCCCGGCGAGGGCGTGCACGGCGCCCTCGGGATCGTCGACGAAGGCCCGAAACCGTGCCCGATCGGCGTCGTCGAGCGACCCATAGGCCTCGTCGAGGTCGCTCAGCACGATCTCCGCCGGCGTCGATTCGATCCTCGACAACTCGAGGTCGAAATTGGGAAGCGGGGTTTCGGGCGCCGGCGTCAGGAAGTCGGGGTAGGTCGTCGAGCCGCGCAGGAGCGCGTCGAGGAGGGGGAGGTCCAGCTCCTCGACGCGCGGCGTCGCTTCGCGGATCCAGGGGAGGTGCAGGGCGTGGCGGCTCGGATCGTGGAGCGCCCAGTAGCTTGCGACGGCCTCCCAGACGGGGCTGAACGCGAAGCGGGTGTTGGCGAGATCTTCGGACGTCAGGGGGATCCGCATGGGCGCTCCGAACGGACGCTAGCCGTGGGCCGGCGTGCAGGTCGAGGGGCGGACGGCGCAGAGTACGTCGCGGTGGGTCGGGCTCAGGCGGGCGGCGAGTTCGACCAGGCGGTCGGCGGCGCGGACCCGGAGCCGGCCGAGCGGGCCGGGCTCTGCGGTCGTGTCCAGCGGGCGTTCGGAAGCGATCCGTGCGAGGCGGACGCTGCGGTTCCGGACGGCCTCGGCGTGGCGATCGCGGACCTGGTCTTCGGCGAGGCGGTGGAGTCGGTACGGGGAGATGTTCATGGCGTCCTCCTTGCTGGCTCCAGTATGGGCGCCAGCTCCGAAAACGCGAAATGCGTTAGGTGATCGCTTAACTCTTCGCGGCGATGCGCGAGGCACCGGGATTCGGGGCCGGGGGGAGGCCGGCGTCCGGATAGCTGCGAGCGAGTCCGTCGAGGAACACCCGGACGGCCGGAACCTTGAGGCTCGAGGGCGCGACGGCGACCGCGATCTTCCGCACCGGCGGATCGCGCAGTTCGAGCCGAACCACGTCGTCCGGAAGGTTTCGGGCCGCGGTCTCCGGCATGATGCCCACGGCCGCCCCCTGCGCAGCGAGCTGGATCATCGCGGGGTCGTCGACGCGGAACTGGGCCTTGGACGTTCCGCGACGCTCCGAGAGGTACGACAGCACGATCCCGGCGCAGGCGACCGACGTGTCGAGTGCGAGCGGAACGTCGTCGAGAATGGTGAGGTCGAGGCAGCCCATGTCGCAGAGCGCGCTCTCGAATTCCCTCGACAGGACGGCCACGTAGGCCTCCTCGAGCAGCGTCCACACGAGCACATCGTCCGTGGATCCTCCGTCGCCGAGCGGCAGCTGCAGGAAGCCCGCATCGACCGAGCCCTCCACGAGCGACCGCACGGTTCCGATGCTGGGGTGTACCGACGGGTCGAACACGGGTTGGCGAAGCTCGAGCTCGAGCTTGGGGTGGGCGCGGCTGAGGTGGGCGAGCACCGACGGCAGGATGTTCGTGAGGACGGACGGGAACGCCTCGACCCTGAGCTGGGCTTCGAGTTCGCCCTGCTCGAGCGACGCCTCTTCCTGGAGGGCCGTTTCGAGTCGCAGCACCTGGCGGGCATGGGCGAGCGCGCGCCGCCCGACGTCGGTGGGCTGTGCGCCGTCACGACCTCGATCGAACAATCGGACGCCGAGCTCGCGCTCGAGCGACGCGATGCTCTGGCTCACGGCGCCTTGCGAAATGCCGAGGTCGAGCGCCGCCGCGCCGAAGGTTCCGGCATCGGCGACGGCCACGAGCGCACGAATCTGGTTGAGCGTCATGCCCGAGTGTAGTCTCCGGCGCCCGCACGGCGTCCATTAGTTCAGCCAATGGGGGGGCGCGAAGCCATGAGGAGCGGTCGTTGATGGTCATCGCCCGGCAGCCTAGGCTCGGTTCACAAGCGAGCAACCCCCCGACCCCGCGCCGCCCAGGAGGCACACCATGCTGAACACGACGACCACCCGCCCGACCGTCCGCCCCTTCACGAGCTTCGACCCGCGCGCCCCGCGGAGCCGCACCTGGGGAATCGGCCGGCTCGTCGCCATCGCCACGCAGCGCCTCGAGCGCCGGGAGCAGACGACCCGCGAGCAGCGCATCGTCGCATCGTTCGCCGAATGGCACCCCGAGTGGCACGCGTCCCTGTTCGACGCGACGTTCCTCGCCTCGCCCGCAGCCCGGGCGGCCATCGAAGCACGTGACCCCGCCGCCCTGGCAGCCGCCTGGACCGAGCAGTTCCGCTACGCCGACGAAGACAAGCGGCGCCGCGACGCTCGCCGGGCCACGGCCGTCGCGGGCGACTTCTTGGCGATCGTGGAGGGCGAGCTGCCGAACTAGGACTCTCCGTCCGTCGCCGTGCCCCGAGGGAGCTGCCGAACCGCACGCGGCTCCCTCGGTTCGCTGCTGCCTTCGACAAGCGCCTAGGGCCGCCGGCGTGACGCCATGCCCCGCCCGCCTCGGAGACGTGTGCGAGCGAGTAGGCTCGCCCATGCCAACTCCCAACCCCATCCTGATCACCGGCTGCAGCTCCGGCATCGGCCTCGAAACCACGCGCTACCTCGCACATCGCGGCGTGCCCGTCTACGCGACGGTTCGGACCGAGTCCGACGCCGAGCGCGTGGGCGCGCTCGATGGGGTCGAGGCGTTCCTCTGCGACGTCACGTCCGACGAGTCGGTCCACCGGCTGCGCGAGGCGATCGACGCGCGCGGCGCAGGCCTCGGAGGGATCGTCCACAACGCCGGCGTCGCGCAGTTGGGGCTCCTGTCCGTGACCCCGCTCGAGGATGTGCGTGCAGTCTTCGAGGTCAACGTGTTCGGCGTGCACCGCGTGACGAACGCACTGCTCGATCTGATCCTGGCCAGTCGGGGTCGCATCGTGACCATGTCGAGCATCTCCGGCACGATTTCGTCGCCTTTGGTGGGGGCGTACTCGATGTCGAAGCACGCCCTCGAGGCCTACACGGATGCGCTCGCTGCCGAGCTCGAGCCCCACGGCGTCCGCGTGTGCGCGGTCGTGCCCGGCAACTTCGACTCCGCGATCATCCAGAACATGGCCCGTCGGTTCTCGGTGCCGCCGGGCTCGAAGGACGACCTCGTGACCCTCTACGGGAACCCGAACGAGCAGACGAGGACGGATTATCCGACGCCGGAACCGGTCGCGGCCGCATGCCATGCGGCGTTGTTCGACGCCGATCCGCTCGCTCGCTACCTCGTCGTCCCCGGCGCCGACGAGGCCGACCGGACCCTCGCGACGGCCGCGCGCGAGTGGGCGAGGCTCAACGAATCGACCCCGCATCGGTGGAGCCTCGAGCGGTTGGGCGAAGAGATCGCGGGAGGCCGACCGAACGGTTCCTAGCGACCGGCGAGCCGTCCGTACGGCACGCGCGAGCGTGCGATCGATCCCGTGGCCGACTGCGTGCGCGGACCGCCTGCGCCGACCGCCTGCGTCGATCGCGATCGTCGGGCGGGGACTTCCCCGGGGGCGGCGGGTCGTCACGGCTTGCGCCCCTGTCACGGGAACGCTGCGGACCCGCGTACCGGCGCATGCGAATTCAACCTCGTTCGCTGCGCAATTGCGTGATTTCCATGCCACGGCATGGCGCGACGCGTGAATATGCATGCGCCATGTATGCTTCTGCATGGCCGTTTCGACACTTGCACTCGTACAGCTCGAACCCACCGAGGACTACGACGGCAACGTCGAAGCCGCCCTGGCGGGGATCGCCGACGCGGCCCGCGGGGGCGCCGACGCGGTCTTCCTGCCCGAGAGTTTTCACGTCAAGGGGCCGAGCGCCCTTCGGTTCGAGACGGCCACGCCGATCCCCGGACCGCTGTCCGAGATGCGAATCGAGAGGCTGCCGTCGTTCTTCAC
>CBDUCW010000134.1:0-6410 GCA_965365745.1 uncultured Trueperaceae bacterium | reverse complement strand
CGAACGAGGCGCGCGAGTTCACCGAGATCCTGCGCGAAGACATCGGCCTCGACGACGGCGTGGCGCTCGGCAGGGAGATCGTTGAGTGCGACGTTGCGCTCGGCGTCGCGCAGCGCCGGAGCGGCGAGGTCGACGCTGGTGACGTGGGACGCGCCGGCCGCCAGCGCGTAGACGCTGAAGCCGCCGCTGTAGGCGAAGAGGTTCAGCACGCGCGCGCCCGGGGCGCGCTCGGCCACCGCTTCGCCCACGCGCCGGCGGTTCTCGCGATGGTCTAGGAACAGACCGGTCTTCTGGCCTTCGTAGAGGTTCGCGAGGAATCGGTGCCCGTGCTCGACGATCGTCTCCTCGGGGGGCGGAAGCTCGCCCCACAGCGGGGTCAGGCCACCGCCGTCGCGCTCGACGACGCCCTTGAGCCCGCGGACCCGTCGGGCGACCGCGCGTGCGACGGCCGGGAGCAGGTCGGCGACGCCGTCGGAATACCGTTTGAGCACGACGAAGCGGGCGTAGCGGTCGGCGACCATGGCGGGCAGCCCGTCGCCCTCCCCGTAGACGAGGCGGTAGGCGTCGTGCCCGGCGGCGGCCAGCGGCGCGCGTCGCTCGATCGCCGCGGCGACGCGGGCGTCGATCCAGGCCTCGTCGGGGATGGCGTCGCGCGCGAACAAGCGCACCGCGATCGCGCCATCGGCGTCGTAGCGGCCGAAGGCGGCGGCGCGACCCGCCTCGAGCCGCACCCAGTCGCCGGTGGCGAGCGAGTGCGCTGGCAGGTGGTTCCGGTAGATCCACGGGTGCCCCGAGGCCAGCGCGGTTTCGAGCCGCCTCCCGAGGTTCAGCGTCGGGACGCTCACGACCGGGCCAGCTCGAGCGCGCGGGCGACGACCGCGTCGAACATCGCCTCGGTCAGGCGGCCCGTGTTCGTGTTCTGGAAGCTCACGTGGTAGCTGTCGACGAGGAGCGGCGCGTCGACGCCCTCGTCGCCGGGCCGCGGCGCGCCGTCGCGGCCGAGGGCGGCAGGCTTCCCCTCGAACCGGTGCACGGCCGCGTGCTCGAAGGCGTGGTGCGACTTCACGAGCGCGAGTCCGCGCGCCTTGAGGTGCTCGAGCCATGCGTCGTGTGCGACGGCGCCGAGCGCGAGCACGACGCGCAGGTTGGGGAGATGGGCCACGTCGTGGCCGAGCCAGTCGCGGCAGGCCGCCAGCTCGCCCCGCGTCGGCTTGTTGCCCGGCGGCACGCAGCGCGCGGCCGCCGTGATCCACAGATCGCGCAGCTCGAGCCCGTCGCCGCGGCGCTCCGAGACCGGGCGGGAGGCGAGGCCGGCGCGGTGCAAGGCGGGGTAGAGGAAGTCGCCCGAGGCGTCGCCGGTGAACTGGCGCCCCGTGCGGTTGCTCCCGTGCGCGCCGGGCGCGAGCCCCAGCAGCAGGATGCGCGCGCCGGCGTCGCCGAACCCCGGGACCGGTCGACCCCAATAGGTTTCGTCCCGATAGGAGCGACGCTTCTCGACGGCGACGCGCTCCCGGTGCGCCACCAGCCGCGGGCAGCGGTGGCACGTCGCGAGCGCCTCGGGCAGGAGTTCGCGCTGCGCGGCCCCGTCGTGGGCGGTCACCCGAGGACGGATCCGAGGCGCCCCAGCGCCTCGTCGAGCAACTCCCCGGACGTCGCGAAGTTCAGCCGCACGAAGCCGTCCGCGTTGGGACCGAAGGGTCCCCCCGGCGTGAGCGCCACGCGAGCGCGCTCGCGCAGCGTTTCGGCCGGATCGTCGCCGAGTTCGTCGAAGACGGGGGACGACCGGAGGTCCAACCAGGCGAGGTACGTCGCTTCGGGCGGGTGGTGGACGACCCCGGGCCAGCCGGCGGCCGCCGCGGCCACGCGGCGGCGATTCGCGCGCAGGTGATCGAGCATCCCGTCCAGCCAGCGGGCGGCATCGTCCGTCGCGTACGCCGCCTTGGCTGCGACCTGCGCCACGACGTTGGGCAGCGAAAGCGTGCCGAATGCCGTTCCGAACACCTGCTCGCGCAGCGCCTCGCTGGTCGTGATCGCGAAGCCGACGCCCAGGCCGGCGAGGTTGAACGCCTTCGTCGGTCCCAGGAGCGTCACGGTTCGGGCCGCGATCTCGTCGCCGAGGCTCGCGAGCGGGATGTGTGGCCCGCCGGAGTGCGTGAGGTCGGCGTGGAGCTCGTCGCTGACCACCCACAGCCGATGCTCGAGGGCGAGCTCGGCGACCGCCTCGAGCTCCGTGCGCGTGAACTGGCGCCCGGTGGGGTTGTGCGGGTTGCAGAGGATCAGCAGACGGGTCGCCGGCGTGATCGCTTCGGCGATCGCATCGACGTCGAGGCGATAGCCATCGGCGTCGCGCGCCAGATCGGCGGTCTGCAGCGTCCGCTTCTGCCGCCGCACCGCCGTCAGGAACGGGAAGTAGGCGGGCGTGGGAACCACCACGCCTTCGCCCGGCGATGCCAGCGCCGCCACCGATCGGTAGATGCCCGGCACGATCCCGGGGAGGAGCGTGACGTCGTCGGGCTCGAACGTCCACCCGAAGCGGGCGCGCTGCCGCTCCACGACCGACTCGCGCAGGCCCGGAATCCCCGTCCACGGCGTGTAGACGAGCGGGTGCGCGTCGACGTGGCGGTGGATGGCCGCGCGGATCGAGGGAGCCGGCGCGAAGTCCATGTCCGCCACCCAGGCGGGGATCACCTCGGGATCGAAGGTGGTCCACTTGACCGAGGGGGCCGTGCGCATCGCGGCGGGATCGACGTCCGGGCTGAAACTCGCGGGCCGGTCGCCCGCCTCGCCCGCCGGACGTCGATCGCGGGCGGGGTTCGCTTCGGCAAGGGTCGTGTCGGACATGGTGGGGAGGATAGCAGCGGCCCCGAAGCGCGCTTGCAGCGCACGCGTCGGTATGCTCCCGGCATGCAGGCGACGATCTCCGTTCCGACGTGGGCGCGGCACGTGATCTCCGATCTCACCGACATGGATCGGAGCCCCCACCGCGTCGACCGTCGTCGGGTGGCGAGCTTCACGCTCGATCTTCCCGACGACGTGTACTTCGAGTACGCCTTCCTGGACGACGACGGCCGCATCCGCGGCGACCCCGAGAACCCCGACCGGGGCTCGAACCCCTGGTACCCCGAGGTGTCGGTCCTCACCGGGCCGTCGTACCGCCCCGACCCGCTCGCCCGTCCGCCCGAGCCGGCGACGCCGGGCGAGCTGACGCGGCACCGGGTCGAGAGCCGCCGACTCGGCCAGCTTCGCCGGGTGTCGGTCCACACGCCGGCGGGCGCGTCGGGACCGCTGCCGGTGGTCCTCGTCCAGGACGGCACCGCCTTCCTCCGCGTCGGCAAGCTCGGCCAGCTCCTCGACGTGCTCGTCGCGCGCGGCGAGGCGCGGCCGGCGCACCTCGTCTTCGTCGAGCCCGTCGATCGCCGCGCCGAGTACGGATTCGGTGCGGACTACCGCGGGTTCCTCCTCGACGAGCTGCTGCCCGTCCTGCGCGACGAGCACGCGGTGGCCGACGAGACGATGCTCCTCGGCGTGTCGCTCGGTGGCCTGCTCTCGATGACCGTGGCGCTCGAGCATCCCGAACGCGTCGCGGCCGTCGGATCCCTCTCGGGCGCGTTCCTCGGCAGCCCCGACGACCGCGATTTCTACGGTGCGTCGCACAGCTGGGTGGCGCGGGAACTCGCGCGTCGCGATGCGGTGCCGTGGCGCGCCTACACCGACACGGGCACGATCGAGTGGCTCACCGACGTGAACCGTCGCGTGGCCGAGCTCCTCGCCGAGCGCGCGCCGGCCCACGCCTTCGCGGAGCGCAACGCAGGGCACAACTGGACGAACTGGCGCAACGGCTCGCCGGCCGCGCTGCGCTTCCTCCTCGCACCCTAGGCGCAAGGATCCGCCACCTGGGGGCCGGCGCCGACGTGCGCCGTGGTTCGAGACGCCCACGGAGGCCCCCGGGGACCCGCGGTAGCATGGCCCCGCTATGACAACGACCCGGATCGAAAAGGACACCCTCGGCGACGTCGCCGTCCCGGCCGACAAGTACTGGGGCGCGCAGACGCAGCGATCGCTGCAGAACTTCGAGATCGGCGAGCGACGCATGCCGATCGAGATCGTCCGCGCCTTCGCGGTGCTCAAGAAGGCGGCGGCGATCACGAACGCCGAACTCACCGACTTCCCCAAGGACAAGGCCGACCTGATCGCCCGCGTCTGCGACGAGATCCTCGCCGGCGACCTCGACGAGCACTTCCCGCTGGTGATCTTCCAGACCGGCAGCGGCACGCAGTCGAACATGAACGTCAACGAGGTCGTGAGCAACCGGGCCATCGAGATCCTCGGCGGCACGCTCGGCAGCAAGACGCCCGTTCATCCGAATGACGATGTCAACAAGTCGCAGTCGAGCAACGACACCTTCCCGACCGCGATGCACATCGCGGCCTACGCAGCCATCCACGACGCGCTGCTCCCTGCGGTGCGCGATCTCCATGCGGCCCTGGCCGAGAAGGCCGAGGCCTACGCCGACGTCGTGAAGATCGGCCGCACGCACGCGATGGACGCCACGCCCGTCACGCTCGGGCAGGAGCTCGGCGGCTACGCCTCGCAGGTCGAACACGGCATCCGGGCGATCGAGCACAGCCTCGAGGCCCTGCGGGAGCTCGCGCTCGGAGGGACGGCCGTCGGCACGGGGCTCAACACGCCCGAGGGCTACGCCGAGCGCGTCGCCGACGTGATCGCCGAGCTCACCGGCCACCCCTTCGCGAGCGCCGAGAACAAGTTCGAGGCGCTGTCGGCCCACGATGCCGTCGTCGAGGCCTCGGGTGCCCTCAAACGGCTCGCCGTCAGCCTGTTGAACATCGGCAACAACGTGCGCCTGCTGGCCTCCGGACCGCGCAGCGGGATCGGCGAGATCAACATCCCGGCGAACGAGCCGGGCAGCTCGATCATGCCGGGCAAGGTCAACCCGACCCAGGTCGAAGCGCTGACGATGGTCTGCGCCCAGGTGATCGGCAACGACGTCGCCGTCTCGGTCTCCGGAACGCACGGGCAGTTCCAGCTCAACGTGTTCAAACCGGTGATGATCGCCAACCTGCTCGATTCGGCGCGGCTGCTCGGCGATGCCTGCCGCAGCTTCACCGACAAGCTCGTCCGCGGGCTCGAGCCCAACCAGTCTCGTATCCGCGAGCATCTGGACAACTCGCTGATGCTGGTCACCGCGCTCAACACGCACATCGGCTACTACAAGGCGGCGGAGATCGCCCAGAAGGCGCACGCCGACGGACAAACGCTGCGCGAGGCCGCGATCGACCTCGGGCACCTCAGCGGCGAGGAGTTCGACCGGATGGTCGTGCCCGAGGACATGGTCTAGCGAACCGCCGTCGCAGGCCGCCGGCCGCTCGCGGCGCGGCGGTGCCCCGTCGCCTCACTCCCGCTCGTCGAACACCTCGGCGTCCTCGGGGAGGTACGTGACGTCGTCGGCGTCGAGGCCGACGTCGATCTCGACGTTCTCGAACACGAGTTCGGCGAGGCGCTCGCCGTCGGCCTGGAAGAACTCGATCCGGTACGGAAGCCAGGCGTCGGCGACGATCTCGGCGACGGCGCTCGGGACCGCGGCGTCGGGATCGGAGTTCTCGAAGCGCAACCGGTACCCGGGCCCGACCGGCGTCTCCATCGCTTCGGTCGCGACGACCTCGTAGCCGACCAGCACGCTGCGCACGTCCAGCGTGCCCGTGATGGCGTCCTCGTCGATCGACCGGTCGCCGAGCAATCCGCCCAGCGCGTCGGGGTCGTCGGCGTCGAAGATCGTCACCTGGTTGGTCAAGTACACGTAGTTGTAGACGGCGTCCCCGTCGAGCACGATCACATTGTCCGCGAGCGCGTCGGGCTGCACGATGTAGGCCGATGCGACGCCGGCGCCCGGGATGAGCTGCACGTCGATCTCGAGCGCGATCGCCGCGCCGCCGGGGTCGTACACGGCCCCGGTCAGCAGGAAGCGCGCGTCTTCGATCGTGGAGGCGCGCGCCTCGACGTTGTCGAGGATCGTGTCCGCGTCGAGATCCTGCGCGGCGGCGTGGCCGACGAGGGCCACGAGCCCGAGCGCCACGACGGCGCAGAGGAGGCGGCGCACGAGCCGCGGGGCGCCCCCCATCGTTCGGCGAGAGGCGGAAGCGGGAGCGGTCGAACGCGCGTCGCGACGCCATGCCGCACGCACGGATTGGGTCTGAGGCATCATGCGACGGAGTCTACCGCGGCCCCATGAGCCCTCCGCGGCCCGCGTATGAAGGCGCGTTCAGGCGGACCACACGCTCGGGGCGGAGCGGGTCCCATAAGCTGGAGGCATCGCATCGAACGGAGGAAGGCCTCCCCAACCTCGGTTTCCGACTGCGCTCGCTCGAAAGGAGCCCTCGTGACCTCGAACGCCC